>JAEUQQ010000417.1 GCA_016789685.1 Acidobacteriota bacterium
CAGCGTGCGGCCTGAACTGGTCAGGGCGGTGATCGCGGTCGAATCGGCGTTCAATCCCCGGGCTCGTTCGCCCAAGGGCGCGATGGGGTTGATGCAGCTGATGCCGGCAACGGCCCGTGACCTGGGGGTCGAGCGGCCGTATGATCCCGACGAGAACATCCGCGGCGGCGTCGCCTACCTGCGGTCACTGCTCGACCGGTACCGCGACAACGAGGAACTGGCCCTGGCGGCCTACAACGCCGGGCCGGGCGCCGTGGACAGGTACGGGCAGGCCATCCCCCCATACCGCGAGACACGCGATTACGTCCGCCGCATCAAGGACCGCACCGAGGTCAGTGTGCAGGCCCGTGCCCACGTTCCCCGCATCTATCGCGTGACCGAGGTCATCGACGGCCGCGAGGTGATGCGCTACACGAACGTCCGCCCCACCGACGACAGCCCGTACGAACTCGTCAGCCGACACCGCTGACCCGGATTTCGTCGCCTCTCCGACAGGTCGCGCACCGAATTGGGGTCTGACCCCAATTCAGCGTCGTGCGCCACTTCTGGCCTGAATCGTCGAAATCAGTCGAATTGGGGTCTGACCCCAATTCAGCGGGCGCGGGCAGGGGGACGGGTGACCGACAGGTGCTCGCGCACCGCCAGGCGGGCTCGGATGAAGTCCTCGTGCTCGATACCCAGTTCCTGTGTGACCCGCCGGATCTCGTTGTCTTCGGCCAGGCTCACCGTCGCATCGGCCGCCGCCACCGCGAAGAGGCACCGGATCAGGCCCAGCTGCTGCTCACGGGTCGCGATCCGGCTGAACTCGCGCGCGACGCGGAAATCCTCGGTGCCCCGCTCGGCCCGGCTCAGCGCCTGCGCCAGGTCGACCACCACATGCGCGTCATGCGCCTCGACGTCGCCTTCGCGCGCCAGCAGCGCACGCATCGCACCGACCTCGGCCTCGGTCAGTTCGTTGTCGATGTGCGCCACCCGCGCGAGCAGGTAGGCAAACGCGCCGAGATACCGCGCGTGCTCAGGCTCGAGGCCCTCGAGCAACGCCGCGATGCGCTGCACGACCTCGGTGGCGTCCGTCGTGGGCGCCTCGCTCCCCGTGACCAGCCAGTCGAACCACCCCATCGCGCGCTATCCCTTCCTGGCCGGCTTGCCATCGGGCAGCACGAGGTGCAACAGCCACGACACGATGCCGAGCACCAGGGCCCCGAGAATCGCGGCCACGAGGCCACTGACCTCGAACCCGGGCACCACCGCGGCGGCGATCCCGAACGCGATGCCATTCACCACGAAGTAGAAGAGCCCCAGCGTCAGGAACGTCAGGGGCAGCGACAACACGTGCAGGATCGGCCTGACGACCGCATTGACGATGCCGAGGGCGAGCGCGGCGAGCACCAGGGCGGTCGTCGTGCTGACGGTCACGCCGCTGATCAGTTGGGTGGTGACCCAGAGCGACGCGGCCGTGATCGCGAGGTGAATGAGGATGGACATGCGGAGGCTCCTCGGCGCACGCGTCCGCCAGGTCAGCGCGACCCAGGCATCGCTCGCCGTGAGGCTCAAGACTATCCCACGTCGTGGTGTGGAAGAATGGGAGAGTGCCCGCCCCGCTGCCGCCACCCGATCGCGTGCGCCTCGACATCTGGCTCGACGTGGCCTGCCTGTTCCGCACGCGCTCCGAGGCGCAGATGGCATGCCGCATGGGCCGGATCGAGGTCAACGGACAACCGGCCAAGGCGCACCGCGAGCTGAAGACGGGCGAGGTCATCGACATCAGCCGCCCGCCGGGCCGGCACCAGCGCCTCATCGTCAAGGGCCTGGCAGACGCCCACATCGCCAAGGCCGAGGCGCGACTGCTCTACGACGACATCACGCCTCCGCCGACTGCCGAGGAACAGGCGCTCCGCGAAATGCTCCGGCTGGCCAGGCCGACGCGACTGACCGCCGGAACGCCAGATCGCGACCAGAAACGCACCCTGCGGCGGCTCAAGGAACAGGGATGAACGCCTTCCGGCGCCCAATCCGGACCCAGCCGCCGCCGCGCCGGCGCCGAGTGCTCACGGCCGTCTCTCCCGCCTCCCCCCGACATGACTCCCGGCCCCCTCTTGCCTGATCCGGGGTGTGCCCGCTATACTTCGGTGTTTGCGAAGCGGTCCGGGCGCCCTGCAAGGGGTAGCGGCGACATCAGGGCCGGAGTTCGAAGAGGAAACGTTACGTGGCGAATCACAGCTCGGCGCTCAAGGCGCACCGACAGAGCGAACAGCGTCGTCTCCGCAACAAGCACTACAAGACGCGCCTGCGCACGGCCCTCAAGACCCTGCGCGCAACGATTGACGAGGGCGACAAGGGTGCGGCCGCGGCTGCCCTGCCGGCGACCTACTCGCTCATCGACAAGCTGGTCGGCAAGGGCATCCTCCACGACAACGCGGCGGGCCGCTACAAGTCGCGCCTGACCAAGCAGATTTCGGGCCTGTCGTAGCCCGCGCGGCAGGCGCCGTCCTGGCCCTGCCCCGACTCGCGTCGAGCGGGTGGCGTCATCGCACGCCGCCCGTCATCGCGCCCTCCTGCCCCCGGCAACCGTGCCGGGCTCACACATAAGACGCCATGACGCCGGTTCCACGGAGGGTCGTCGCAGACGTGTGCGCGCCCCCGACGACCCGGGCTGCGCGCGTACGCACCTGCGACCCCCGCGGTCGTCCCCGGGGGCAGGTCGTGCGTTTTGCCGCAATGAAAGACGTGACGCCGTCAGCGCCGCCTGACGCCGTCGGCGCCGCAGAGGGTGATGATGAAGCGCTCGAGCACCATGCGTGACTCCGATGCGGAGTTGAGCGCCAGGTTGGCCTGCATGAGCGCCTCGACGGCCTGCGTCACGCCGATACGCGGTTTCGGATTCTGCGGGAGCTTCTCGCGCACCCACCACCCGAGCATCCCGAAGACCTGGTGCGGCGCGCGGCCGTCGTCGAGTTGCAGCCGGAGCTGGTTGAGCGCCTCGGCGAGTGCACCCTGCTCCACCGCATTGACGATGGCCCAATCGTTCACCAGGGCCTCGCCCGACACGATCGCCCGGGCGTCGGCGAGCGTCACGCGCGAACGGCCCTTGCAGAACGCAATCAGGCGATCGACCGCATTGCGGAGCGGATCGACCTCGGTGCCACCACTCTCGGCCACGAGGTCGAGCGCGTCGGCATCGATGGTCAGGCCCGCGTCCTTGAGGAGGCCGACCACCAGCCGCCTGCCCTTCTCGAGGGCCGCCACGAGCGCCTGGCCGCGCAGGTCCTTGTCGTCCTTGAGGCCCCAGTACTCGACGACGTCGGCCACCTTGACCAGTGCCTTCGTCT
>JAEUQQ010000341.1 GCA_016789685.1 Acidobacteriota bacterium
CCTCTACCAACTCACGGGCCAGAGCCTCCGCGAGATGCTCGCCGTCGGCGTGTCTGAAGGCGGGTGGCTCGTCGGCCTGTCGGCCGTGGCGGCGTTGCTCTTCGCGGCGGTCATCTACGCGCTGCACCGAGCGAAGCCGGCTCCCGGCCTCAGCATGCCGCGTGTGTCGGTCGCGAGAGTGGTGTTCCATACGTCGCTCGTGCTCCTGGCAGGAACCACCCTCACCGCCGCGGCGCGGCTCTCGACCCCCACCTTCGATCTCAGCATCGCGAGGAAGCCGACCGGTCGCTTCTTCTCGGCGATCGTCCAGTCGGTGTCTGACGTGGATGGCGACGGGTTCGGCCTGCTCTCGAAGCCCCCGGACCCTGACCCGTGGGACGCAAGGGTCAACCCATTTGCGCTCGACGTGCCCGGCGATGGCTTCGACCAGAACGGCCTGGCCGGCGACCTGTCGGCCAGCGCGCCCGTGTATGCCGAAGGGCCGTCGACGGCGCCGGAATGGGCCTGGAAGCCCGTGTTCGTCCTCGCGCTGCTCGAGACGTTCCGCGCCGATCTCATTGGCGCCCGCGACGGCGAGCGCGAGATCACGCCCGTCCTCAACGCGCTCGCGCACGACGGCGTGTCGCTCGATCGCGCGTTCTCGCACAACGGATTCACGATTCAGTCGCGCTATCACATCTTCACAGGCAGCCTCGCCGGCATGCGCGGCGCGACGAGCCTGGTCGATGATTTCAAGCGGAATGGCTATCAGACCGCCTTCTTCTCGGCACAGGACGAGACGTTCGGCGACTGGCTCGACGTCGGGTTCGCGCGGGCAGACGTCAGGTACGACGCCCGGCAGGATGTCGACAAGCGCTTCTCGCAGTTTGCCACCCCGGGGTCGCTCGGGGTTCCGGCAGACGTCCTCCGCCAGCGGATTCGCGAGTTCCTCTCGACTCGCGATCGCTCGAGGCCGCTGTTCCTGACGGTGAACCTGCAAGACACGCACTTCCCCTACGGGCACGCCAGGGTGCCGAGGATCCTCAACGACGTCACCGTGGCCAAGGGCGACATGCGCGAGGAGAACGCGGTCGCCATTCGCGCGATGTACCTGAACACCGCGGCGTACGTCGATCGGTCACTCGGCGAGATCCTGGGAGATGTGGAGCAGGCGACCGGGCAGCGTCCGGTCGTGGTCGCGCTCGGCGACCACGGCGAGAGCCTGTTTGAGCACGGGTTCCTCGGGCATGGCTACGACACGACCGACGAGCAGACGCGCATTGCCTTCGTGGCGAGGGGCTTTCAGGCGAGGTTCACCGAGCCGTTTGGTCAGGCCGACCTGAGGCAGGCCATCTGGGACGGCCTCGCACTCGGTCCCGGACGCCCCACGCGCACCGACGACCCTGCCAAGCGTGTCACGCAGTACATCGGTGACTTTAACAGGCCACATCGCCTCGCGTCTGTTACCGAAGGTCAGCGCCTGACGTTTGACCTGCATACCCGGAAGGTCCGCGTCGACGACAGGCCCTGGGGAGAAGTGGCCGGGCTGTCGACGGCGGAGTTCGCCACGTGGGCCGACCTCGTCCAACTCTGGGAGCGGGCGATGCTCGCCCGTTCGCGCGCAACGCCTGGGCCCCGCTGACATGGCAGACCGCCGACGGCTGCTCTTCCTCACGCAGCGAGTGCCTTACGCGCCCAACAGGGGAGACCGGCTCAGGGCCTGGCACTTCCTGCGCGAACTCGACCGGGAGTTCGCCGTCGATGTGGGCGCGCTCGTGCACGACGACGAAGAGGCTGCGCGCATCCACGACGTGCCGGCCGAACGCGTGGTGACGGGCCGGGTGCCCCGCGCCGCCAATCTTGCCC
>JAEUQQ010000469.1 GCA_016789685.1 Acidobacteriota bacterium
TCGCGTCGTCTTCCTCGGCGACAGCCTCACGGCGGGATACGGCCTCGATCCCGGGCTGTCGTTCCCGGATGTGGTGCAGCAGCGCATCGACGCGGCCGGCCTCGACTATGCCGTCGTGAACATGGGCGTGTCGGGCGACACGAGTGCCGGAGGCCGCCGTCGCCTCGACTGGGCCCTCGACGGTGACGTCAAGGTGCTGGTCGTGGCCCTGGGCGGGAACGATGGCCTCCGCGGCCTCGCACCGTCGGAGTTGCGTGCCAACCTCGCCGCCATCATCGATGCCGCCCGGGCGCGACGCATCGACGTGTTGCTCTGCGGCATGGAGGCCCCCCCGAACTTCGGCGGCGAGTACACCCGGGAGTTCCGCGAGGTGTACCCCAGTCTTGCGCGCGACAAACAGGTCGCGCTGCTGCCTTTCCTGCTCGAGGGCGTCGCTGGCGACCCAGCGCTGAATCAGCCCGACGGCATCCACCCCTCGGCCGAGGGCGCCACGCGGGTGGCCGACCTCGTCTGGACCTCGCTGCGACCACTCCTGAACACGTCACACGGAACACGATGATTCACCTTCACGGCATTTCGAAGACGGTCTCGAGCGGAGGACGCCCGCTGACCATCCTGCACCCGCTCGAGCTGCACATTCCCCGGGGACGCAGTATCGCGATCGTCGGCCCCTCGGGCAGCGGCAAGTCGACCTTGCTCGGGCTCATCGCGGGTCTCGACGCACCGACCACGGGGCGGATCGTGATCGACGGCGATGACATCACGGCGCTCGGCGAGGATGCGCTGGCCCGCCTGCGCGGCCGCAAGATCGGTTTCGTGTTCCAGTCGTTCCACCTCGTCTCGTCACTGACGGCCTTCGAGAATGTGCTCGTGCCGCTCGAACTCGCCGGCCACGCCGATCCCGAGACGCGGGCGGCGACGCTCCTGCAGATGGTCGGGCTCGACGAGCGTGGCCACCACTACCCGTCGCAATTGTCGGGCGGCGAACAGCAGCGGGTGGCGGTGGCGCGGGCCCTGGCCAACGATCCGCCGTTGCTGCTGGCCGACGAGCCCACCGGGAACCTCGATACCGCGAACGGCCGGGCCATCGTCGACCTGCTCTTTGGCGTCAACCGCGCGGCAAGCACGACGCTGGTGCTCGTGACGCACGACCGCGAACTGGCGGCGCTCGCCGACATCCAGATCGCCCTGCGCGATGGCCGCGTCGTCGAGCGGCAGGAGCGGCACGCGGGCGTCGCGCCCGTGGTGCCACCGGCCGTCGGCACGCTGCTCGTTCACTGAGGCCGCGCCGATGCGATTCGTCCTGAGGATGCTCGGACGCGAGTTGCGGGCCTCGTGGCTCCGGCTCGTGTTCTTTTTCGTGTGCGTGGCGGTGGGCGTCGGTGCGATCGTCGCGCTGCGATCGATCATCCAGGACGTCCGGACCGGGCTGACGCGCGAGGCACGCACGTTGACGGCGGCCGACCTGCTCATCCAGACGAGCCGTCCGTGGACCCCGGAGGTCACGGCGTCGATCGCGACGACGCTCGCGGCTTCGCGTGCGACCGCCGACGCCCAGCTGGTCGAGACGACGACCCTGGTGCGGCCGGCCGACGATGCGAAGGCGGTCGCCCGCATGGTCGAACTCCAGGCCGTGAGCAACGGCTGGCCGCTGGCTGGTCGCGTGGAACTCGACGGTGGCGCGGTGTTCTCGCACGCGCTGCTGCAGGGCCGCGGCGTGCTGGTGCGGCCCGAGGTGCTCACGCAGCTCGGGGTGAAGGTTGGCGATGGCCTGAAGATCGGTGACGCCTCATTTGTCGTGCGCGGGGTCGTGCTGAGCGAACCCGGGCGCCGGCTCGGGTTCTTCAGCGTCGGGCCGCGCGTGCTCATCGACCACGCCGACCTGCCGGCGACCGGGTTGCTGCGCCTCGGCAGCCGCGCGCGCTACGTGCGCCTGGCCAACCTGCCCGCCGCGGCGCTCGATACGACGGCCGCCTCGCTGCGCGAGCAGTTCAAGAACGCCTTCGTGACCGTGCGGACGTACCGGACCGCCGACGACCAGCTCGGCGACGACCTGCAACGGGCCGAAGACTACCTGAGCCTCGTCGGCTTCGTGATCGTGGTGCTCGGTGGCATCGGCGTATGGAGCGTGACGCGCGTGTTCGTGCAGCAGAAGACACGCGCCATCGCCATCCTCAAGTGCGTCGGCGCGACGACGGGCCAGGTGCTGGCCGTGTACGTTGCGCAGGTGGCGTTGCTCGGCCTGGTGGGCTGCCTCGCGGGCGTCGCGGTGGCGTGGGCGGGCCTGCAGGCGATTCCGCAGGCCGCGCTCGAGGGGCTCGGTGGGTCGCAGCCGTCGATCACGTGGTCGGCCAGCCTGCAGGGCATCGGTGTCGGACTCCTGGTCTCGCTGCTGTTCTCGCTGGTGCCGCTGCTCGACGTGCGCCGGGTGAAGCCGCTCGCGCTGCTGCGCGACCAGGCGGCCGACGCTGCGGCCAGCGGGCGTCAGCCCATGTCGGCGCGCGTGCGGCAGTGGTGGCGCGGTATCGATGCCGTCCAGATCGGCAGCAGCGTGGGGCTCGTTGCGGGCCTCGTGGCGGTAGCGAGCTGGCAGGCGTCGTCGTTGCGGGTCGGTCTCGTGGTGTGCCTCGCGTTCTTCTCGCTGACGATGGTGCTCCAGCTGGCCGGGACGGTGCTCGTCCGGGCGGTGCAACCGCTGCGGCGTGCCCGATGGTTCCCGCTGCGCCACGCCGTGATCAGCATCAGCCGGCCGGGGAACCAGACGCGGACGATCCTGCTCGCGGTGGGGCTGGGGGCGTTTTTCATCCTGGGCGTGCAGGCGCTCGAGATGAACCTTCTCAGGGCATTCAGGCTCGACCTGCGCAGCGACGGTCCCGATCTGTTCCTGGTCGACATCCAGCCCGACCAGGAGGCTGGCGTGCGGACACTGCTGGCGTCGGCGGTGCCGTCGTACGCGCCCGCGATCGTGCCGACGCTGCGGGCACGCGTCACCGGCGTGCAGGGCGCGCGCGTCCGGCTCGACGGGCTCGACGAGGTGCGCGGCCAGGGGTCGCTGGCACGCGAGTACGTGATTACGTACCGGAGCCGCCTCGAACCGAACGAGACGGTGATCGACGGGACGTTCGCGACGACCGCGACGGCCCAGCC
>JAEUQQ010000500.1 GCA_016789685.1 Acidobacteriota bacterium
TGACTACAGCCTCACGCCCACGCCTCCTGCCGTCATCGGCGGCACGGCGGTCGGAGGGACCCTCAGCTACCTCGACGCGATCACGCTCACGTTCGTGAAGCCTTTTGACGCCGGCACGAAGGCGACAACCGGCTCGGTCAGGGTGCTGGGTGATCTCTACCCGTTCAACATCGGGTCGGTGTGGATGAGCGCGTTCGACATCACCGGCGCCTTGCTGGGCACCGTCTCGGCCAACGATTCCGGACCGCTGGGGACGGGGCCCGTGCTCCAGATCACCGCCGCGGGCATCCATCGCGTGACCTTTGGCGGCACGTCAGGGACGGTCGCCTTCGACAACGTCGAGTTCGGCGAGTTGTCGTACACGCCGATCCCCGAACCCGCGAGCCTCACGCTGCTGCTGTGTGGCCTGGCGGGCCTGGGGGCTGCGGCGCGCCGACGCTGAGGCTCCGCCTCTCTCTCCAGAAGTGCCGGGCTGCGTCACGTCCGTGACGTGGCCCGGCCTCCGTCCGGGTACACCAGGACGTGCGATTCCATTTCCGCCTGTCGGGCCGGGTGGGCACGCCTTGACTTCCGCCGGCGATCTGCCATCTGCTGTGAATGCGCCAAGTGGACTGACCACTTGGCCCATTCCCAGCGGCTGCCGTCCGCGGCCCCCCGGATTCGACCCATGCGCCAGCGTGCACTTCTCGTCCTCCTCAGCCTCCTCGTCGTACGCCCGCCAGCAACCGCACAGTCGGCCATCGACCCGGGCCTGCTGTTCTCGCTCACGGGCGACACCGGTCTGACCGCCGACTACGCCGCCGGCCGCGACCCGGCACCCAACTTCGCGTCGGGCGTGACGGTCGTGCCCGGTGGAGTGAAGGGCGCCTACCTGCAATGCGCCGACGGACAGTTGCTCTCGTACTGGGCGCCGGGCAACGTCTACGCCCAGCGTGGAACGCTGTCGTTCTTCTGGCGTTCGCGCGATCCGGTGGATGCGACCGAGTTCCCGATCTTCCGCATCGGCTACGCCGACCACTCGAGCTGGGACATGGTGTGGCTGCGCCTCGACTACAACGGCCACGGCTTCGACGCCTTCGTCACCGACGTGAACCTCGGGCGCACGCGCGTGTCGTACACGATGACCGACTTCCCGAAACCCGATCAGTGGACGCACCTGGCCGTGTCGTGGGACGAGACGGTCGGCATCCGCCTGTACGTGAATGGCAAGGAGGTCGCCGCGGCGAAGCCCACGGGGATGTTCGACGCGGGCCTCGATCAGTTCGGGCCCAACCAGCGGCTCGTCGGGCCGACCGGCGTCGAGAGCACCTACAACTTCAGCCGGGGAGGCGATCTCGACGAACTGCGGATCCATGACCGCATGCTCAGCGACGACAACATCGCGTCGCTCGCGCGCGGCGACGGCCTGCGCGGCCTTCCCGGGCTCGAGCGCAGCCTGGCCACGCCTCTGTCGCAGCACGCCTGGGCGTTCCGCCATGGGTGGAACCGCGATGACGACCTGCCGCCGCGCCTCACCGCGGCGTCGACCGTCATCCGGAAGGTCGAGATCCACGACGTGTACGACCTGAAGCGCTGGTGGTGGCGCGGCACCGACGGCATCCGCGAGACGACCTGGCCGGGCGTCTACAACCGCTCGCGGCTGCCCGGCCGCAACGACTACTTCCAATTGCCCGACTGGGATGCGTACTCGTTGTCGGGACAATCGGTCACCTTCATGCTGCCCGACGAGCCATGGAACTACCTCTCGATCTCTGGCGGCGCCTGGGGTGAACTGTCGTGGCTCGACGCCGACGCCATGTCGGCCCGCACGTACTCGACGCTGCTGCAACGGCCGGCCAGACAGGAGAAGACCGTCCACCTGCTCGCCACACCGCTCGGAGCTGGACGGCTGCAGTTCACCAACGTCGAGCAGGAGACACCGATCGGCGAGCTGTCGGCGTACTACATGCACGACGGCAGCGAACCGCAGGGCATCGCGCAACTGCGCTATCGCGTCAGCGGCAGGCGATCGGCCGACGACAATCCCGCGCTGGCGGCGCTGGCGCAGTTCATCGCGCAGCGCCATGTCGCCGGCGAGCGCCAGGTGATGGTCGCGACGCCAGCGGCAGGTCTCGGGCCGGGGGGGCGGGGCGGAAGCCCCGACGAGATCCCGCCGGCGACGACCGCGCAAGCCGGCCTGCCGCTGGTGCACGTGCTGATCCCGTTCAACTATCGCGGCATGAAGACCGAGACGCGTGGCCGCGGGTACGGGTGGCAGAACATGGACGGCGGTCTCGACGGCATCGCCATCGATCTGCCTGCGCTCTCGGTGGCGCCGGTGCGCGGGGGTGTGATCCCGATCAACGTGCAGGTCAAGGATCCGCTGTGGCCGATGCGCAACATGCTCGACGTGTCGTTCGCGGTGACGCCGGGCGAGGCGCGCACGGTCTTCCTCGACACGCGCGATCGCATCCTGCCCAATGACCGGAGCCTGTACCTGACGATCGCCTCGGCCGGCGCCGACTTCGGCCCGGGCGCGCTCGAAGGGATGGAGGTGCGGCTCGTCTTCAAGCCGTACGCCGAGGCGAAGGCCGAACACGTCGCCGATCGACTGACGCAGGTCAGGGACAACTACGCCAACATGGTCGAAGAAGGCGTCAGCTCAGAGCGCCTCAACGCCTACAACCGCTTCTACGCCGACATGACCGACCTGCTGCGCGTCGATCCGCAGAACGACCAGGGGCGGAAGTACTGGTACGACGCGAACAAGGAACAGGCGAAGCCGCCGTTCACGTTGCCGCCGACGCCAGACGGCGTGCCCGCATGGGCGCACCTGCAGGTCACCGACCTCGCCTACTTCGACCGCTTCGTGCGCTGGTACATCGACCGTCGCCAGATCGAGAACGGCGAGTTCGGCGGCGGATTGTCAGACGACAGCGATCTCACCGACCTGTTCCCCGGCCTGGCGGCGATGGGCGCTCCCCAGGAACCCATCCTCGCGTCGGTGGCGAAGGAACTCGAGGCGACCTTCGACCAGGGCCTCTGGACCAACGGCCTCAACGCGGGGCAGTACGACGAGCTCCACAGCTACGAAGACGGCATCAACGTGCTCGGGCAGTCGATGCTGATGAACGCCGGCAGCCCGAAGCTGATCGAGCGCGCGATGGTCACCGCAAAGCGGCTCGGATGGCTGACCGGCATCAACGCCGCGGGCCACCGCCACGTGCGATCCAACTACTACAGCGGCTCGAAGATGGCCGAGGGCGGCGTGTGGGGCCGATCCACGGCGCGCTCGTACCACGTCTTCCAGCCGGCGTTGCTGCTGGTGCGGTTCAATGGCTCGCCCGAGATCAGGCGCCTGGTGCTCGAGGCCGCCGCCGGCCTGCTCGCGCACCGCCGCCAGGCCGCGAACGGCCGCACGACGACCACGCCCAACATCGAGTTCACGACCGATCGCGAGTTGCCCGGCTTCGGCGAGGCGCCGTGGTACATGTTCTGGGCCGCGTATCGCTGGACGGGCGACCAGAAATACCTGCAGCCGCTGCTCGACGGCGGTGCGGCAGGCATCGGCGCCATCAACAGTAACGCGCTCGACATGCTGCAACTGCGCGAGCGCTTCGGCGCCCAGCTTGCGTCGGCGGGCGCGGCCGCAAACGCCGACAGCACCGCGCGTCACCTCGCGTGGCAGGTCACCGGCGATACCACGCTGCTCGAGCGGATGCATGCCGCGCGCATCGAGGCGCAGGCCGCGCGCGAGTACATCAACACCGAGGGCAGCCTGTGGATCGATCGCGTCGGCGACGGTGGCGGCGCGCCGTTCAGCCATGGTGACCTGCAGCGCGCGCGCCTTGGCGGCGTCCTGCTCCAGCGCACCCGCGTCTACCCCGGCAACATCGTCAGCTGGCAGTTCGGTGCGCCGGCCACCGCAAGGAGCGTGGCCATCCTGGTGCGCGACGCGACGCCGGAGTCGTTCACGGTGGTCGCCTACAACCTCGAGACGTACCCGGTGACGGCGCACATGACGGGCGCCGAGGTCGAGCCAGGCACCTGGGAGGTGACACCGGACGGCCACCAGGGGGGCGCTGCGTCCGAGACACGCGAGTTCGAACGTTCACGCAGGTGGACGTTGACGCTGGCGCCGCGCACCACGACCACCCTGCGGTTCCGCTTGGTGCAGCGCGGCATTTCGTACTGGTCGCGTCCCGATCTCGGGATCGATCCCGGCGACGTGAAGGTGCAGGGCCGGCAGATGACCGTGACGGTGCATAGCGTTGGCGCTGCCGACGCGCCGGCGTCACACGTCGTGCTGCGCGACAGCGCCGGCACCGTGCTCGCCCGCGCGGCCGTGCGCCCGCTGAAGGCGCCCGTTGACCTGAGCCCGAAGACCGCCACGGTCACGCTCCAGTTGCCGGCGGGCACCGCGTGGAGGTCGGGCAGCGTCACCATCGAGATGCGCGGCCGCGTGCCGGAGATCACGCTCGAGAACAACCGCGTGGTGCGTCAGGGGCAGTGATGCCCCCGCTTTCCCTGCGACTGCGGCTGTCTGCCAGGCACGCTCCCGGTCAGAACACCGTGGCATTCACCGTGTACGTGTACCGACCGTCGCTCGACCTGACGTAGATCGCCCCTGAGCTGTCGACCATGAACTGGTAGCTGTAGCCGAGCGACGCCGACCACGTGCCGCAGCCCGCGCTCTGCCTCGAGAACGTGTTGTTGTCGCCATTGCCGAATCCCGTGTACTGATACGCACACGACCCGCTGACGTCGGCCCTGATGATGTTGAGCGACGTCGGGGGGAAGCCGCCCGACTCCGCCGCCAGGAACATCTGCACCAGCCTGCCGGAACTGGTGAGCTTCGCCACTCCGCCGAACAGCGCGTAGGCGGCGCCGTTGGATGGCAACCCGTTCAGGATGGAGGTGGCACTGGAACTGCCTCCGCCGCTTCCCTCGCTCAACCCCGCCCACGCCGACCCCGTCCACACGGCCATGCGGCAACTGCCTGCCGTGACGTTGCCCGCGTTCGAGCTGTAGGCCGTGAACGCGGCGCTGCCTGTGTTGCACAGGTACGCGATGCGGCCGGCCTTCACGTTGGTCGGGCTCGGCAGCGTAGTCGTCTGTCCCGCGGTCGTCTGCGCGACGTTGAACATCGTCGCGATGTCGACCGTGGCCGCGGCCGTGCCGATGGCGCCGCCCGATGCCAGATTGGCGACGCTCAACGACGTGTAGACCATCCCGCGGTCGACGTTGAGGCTGCTGTCGGCGTGCCCGTCGGCGTAGAAGGAACTCCTGCCCGCGGCGTAGACACGCACCGACTCGTCGCCAGTCGCGAACTCGGTGTAGACCGCGGTGTTGCCCGACGCGCTCCTGACCGCGTTGGCGGTCGAGGCGTTCACGGTGACGGTCCCACCCGTGTTGTTGCCCGAATAGGTGAGCAGGCTCGTGCTGCTCGTCGCCACGCCGATGGGGTAGGCGGTGGGAGTGGTACCCACCGTGCCGTCGGCCTGGATGTAATACGTCGAGCCGGGCGTGAGACCGCTGAAGGCACCGGCATTGCTGCCGATCAGCGCGATGCTCACGCTGCTGCCGTCGGCCCCCCCGGTGACGACGACCCCGGTGGCGTTGCCGCGATCGACCGTCGTGCTGTTGCCCATCTGGCCGACGACGACCTTGGGTTTGTTGGAGTCGCCGGAGTCACTGAAGGCCACCACGAAGCGACCGTTGCTGCCGCTCGAACTGCCCCCGAACAACCCTGCGTGCGCGGCCCAGCCGGAGGCGAGCAGCGTCGTGTAGGACCCGATCACCGGGCTGCTGCCCGACGTGTCGATGCTTACCGCGACCATGTTGCTGCCGTTGGTCGACCCGATGAGCACCGCCATGTTGTCTGCCGTGTTGGCGAGCGTGACGTGGTCCCAGTAGATGACGGTTGGCAGGGCCGTCGCGGCCCCCTTCCAGGTGATGGCGTTGGTCGCTGGAGTCACCGAGGCGATGCGCGCGTAGGTGACGTTGCTTGCCTGCCAGACATACAGGATGCTGGCCGGGTCGGTGGCCACGGAGGTCTTGACGGCCTTGAACCCCTGTCCGCCACTCCCGCCGACAGGGGTCTGTGAGGTGTACGTCGGCGCGGACGTACCGGACACCGTCACGGTCGAGGGGTACAGGTCGCCGGTGTAGTAGCCATAGACCATCTTGTCTACGGCGTACGCGGTGAGCGTGGTGTACGCCCAGTTGCCGCCCGACACGACGTATTGCCCATGGTTGGTCAGGGCAAGCGTGGAAGAGCTGTACCCCCAGTTGTTCACCAACCCGCCCGAGTCGCCCCACCCGATGCGGTTGTTGCCGATGTTGACGACGTGGTACGGACTGCCGCCGCCCCACCCCCAATACGGCGTGCCGAGCGTGACGGAGGTGCCAGCCACCTGCCCCACCACCAGGCCGCCGGTGCTGCCTGACTGGGTGGGAGCATTCGAGAAGGCGACGGCGAACTTGTCCGACTCCAGCGCGCAGATGCTGGTCGGGTAGTACTGCGCCGTGAACTTCACCGGCGACCCCCACGTGACCGTGGTGCCGCCAAGCGTGCCCGCCATGACGTAGCTGCCGTCCGACTGCGTGTAGGCGACCACCACCTTGTCGGTGCCTACGAAGGTGGACACGGTCCAGGCCGGCTGCGATGCGGTCCCGGCGCCCGGCAGGGCCTGCGCCGCCGAGGAACTGCTGACCGCGTTGGACGAGCCGCTGACGGTGGTGACGATGCTCGTGACCGTCCCATTGGTGTTGAACTCCACCAACTGCCCGGCGGAGAGCGCGCCGCTGGCCGTCGCGGTGATGGTGCTGGAACCGCTCCCGCCGCCAGCCACGGGGGCCCACGAGACGTTGCTGCCGTCGGTGGTGAGGTATTTGCCGCCGTTGGAGGACTGCGACGGGAGGATCGCGCCGGCGGCGCCCGCCTGGGTGGTGGCGCCGGTACCGCCATTGGCGATGGCGACGGTGCCCGAGACGTTCGCGGCGGTCGCCGCGGTCGTCGCCGTGGCCGCCGTGCCGGCCGTCGTGGCGCTGGTGGCGTTGCCGGCGAGATCGGCGGTGATGGTGCCGGCGCTGAAGTTGCCGCCGGCGTCGCGTACGACGACGGTCGAGGCCGTGTTGGCGTTGGTCGCTGCCAGTGTCGCGGCGCTGCCGAGGCCGAGGTTCGTGCGGGCGTCGCCCGCAGTCGAAGCGCCGGTGCCGCCGTTGGCGATCGGCAACGAGCCGCTCACGCCGCTCGAAAGATCGACCGTGCCGCTCCCGACGCGGTTCCACGTCGTTCCCGCGCTGTCGTAGACGTAGAGCGCCTTCACGTCGGCGTCGAAGACGACGAGGCCGTTGGCCGGCGACGCGATCGCGGTGCGCTGCGCCGTCGTCATGCGCGGCGGGAGGAACCCCTGCGTCGTCGAGGCGACGTCGAGCGCGGCGCTGGCGTGTGGCGTGGTGGTGCCGACGCCGACGGCGCCGGCGGTGTAGGCGGCGGCCGAACCGTTCAGCGAGAAAGGGCTCGCGCCTGCCGGGCCGGTCGCGCCAGTGGCCCCGGTCGCCCCTGTCGCGCCCGCCGCCCCAGCGACGCCTGGCGCGCCTTGCGGCCCAGGCGCCCCGGTGGCGCCGGTGGGCCCGTGCGGACCGGTCGGGCCGATCATGTTCACGCCAGTGGTCGGCCAGGCGCCCGCGGCCTTGGGCCCGAACAGCGTGTTGGAGGCGGTGTTGATGTAGAACTCGCCGTCGATACCGACGCTGGCATCGGGGTCGGTCGAGCCGTGAAGGACGGATTGCCCGGCGATGATGGTCTGCCCGGCCGGTCCCTGGATCCCTTGCGGCCCCGTGGCGCCGGTGGCGCCAGTCGTCCCCTGCGGGCCGGCGACGCCCCGGGGCCCGGTCGCCCCGGTCGGGCCAGCGGGTCCGACGGGGCCTGACGCGCCGGTGGCGCCGGTGGTGCCGGTCGCCCCTTGCGGTCCCGTCGCGCCCGTGGCCCCGGTGGCGCCCGTGGACCCTTGCGGGCCGGCCGGGCCGATCATGTTGACGCCGGTGGTGGGCCAGGCACCCGCGGCCTTGGGCCCGAACAACGTGTTGGAGGCGGTGTTGATGTAGAACTCGCCGTCGATGCCGGTGCCGGCGCCGGGGTCGGTCACGCCGTGAAGTACGGACTGCCCGGCGATGATGGTCTGCCCGGCCGGC
>JAEUQQ010000526.1 GCA_016789685.1 Acidobacteriota bacterium
ATGCGCCCGACGCGCTGGTGGCTCCTTGCCGTGGTGGCCGCGGTGGTGCTCGCGGGTTCCGCACTCGTGCTGTGGCCCCGCACGCCCGCGCCGTTCGGGCCCCTGACGTCGCGTCCGATCACCGCCGATCCGGGATCGGAGCGCGATCCCGATATCTCGCCCGATGGGCAGTACGTGGTCTACGCCTCGGTCGCGCCCAACCTCCGCACGCGCATCCTGGTGCGCCTGATCGAGGGCGGCGAACCCCGCCCCCTCACCGCCGCGCCCGACGATGAGTGGAGCCCCGCGTGGTCGCACGACGGGGCGCGCATCGCGTTCCTGCGCGGGGATCCGTCGCGCGACGCGACGCTGCTGGTTACCGCGGCGCTTGGCGGCACCGAGCGCACACTGGCCACGGTCAG
This sequence comes from Acidobacteriota bacterium, assembly GCA_016789685.1. GTDB lineage: Bacteria > Acidobacteriota > Vicinamibacteria > Vicinamibacterales > JAFNAJ01 > JAEUQQ01. The sequence continues at coordinate 402 of JAEUQQ010000526.1, forward strand.
ACCCTACGCACCCCGTCGCACGCAACTCATCGGCCACCTCCTCGACTGGACGCCCGACGGCCGCCATGTCGTCGCGCCCGACCAGGCGACGCCGAACAGGGGCGGCCTCGTCCTCATCGACGTCGAGACCGGCGCGCGGTCGACGTTGACCACGCCAGGCGACGCCGAGTTCGACGTCGAACCGACGATCTCGTCTGACGGACGGCTCCTGCTGTTCAACCGCGTGCGCGGTGAGTACGTCAGCGACGCCTACGTACAGGCGCTCGGCCCGGCCTTCGCGCCCGATGGGCCCTTGCGCAAGCTACAGGCCGCCGGGCTCTGGAACGGCACCCCGCGGCTGCTCGAGCGCCGTGGCGAGGTGATCACGTCGTCGGGAACCGTGCCGCGCCTGGGGTTGTGGCGCCAGCCACTCGACGGATCGAGGCCGCCCGAGTCGCTCGGGATCATCGGTGACTACGCCGTCCAGACCGCTGTTCATCAGCCCACCGGCCGCATCGTCTCGCGCACGTACCGGACGTTGCTCGACGTGCTCAGGTACCCCGTGCCCGATGTGGGCACGGGCGAAGCGATCGACCCGCCCACGCTGCCTTTCCTCGAGTCGACGTTCATCGATCGCAGCCCGGCGTACGCGCCCGACGGATCGGCGGTGGCGTTCATCAGCGACCGGCGCGGCCGGCGGCAGCTGTGGGTGAGCAACGCCGAAGGCGAGGCGCCGGCCGAGTGGACGCAGCCCTTCGAGACCGATCTGCCGCCACCCGCGTGGTCGCCGGACGGTTCGAAGGTGTCGGTGACGGGACTCGACGACTCGGGTGTCGCGCAGTTGTTCGTCATCGACCGCGCCAGCCGACTCGCCACGCGCATCACGCGCGACGAACGCGAATACGGCCGCGCCGTATGGTCGCCCGACGGGCGGTTCCTGTACGCCGCGGCGGCGGTGAAGGGGATCTACACCATCGTTCGCGTTCCTGCGGGGGGTGGCCCGGCCGAAGACCTCGTCACCACCCGCCAGAACGTGACCGGCGCGGAGCCCACCGGGAAGGGCCTCTACCTTACCCGCACCAGCGGGAGGCTCGGGGCCGAGCTCGATTTCGTGCCGCTCCCGGCCGGCACGCCCGTGCACCTGGCCAGCCTCAACTTCGCCGAAGACGCGTGGGTCACCCGCGAGGGGGTCTACTACCTGGCCCGGCGCGCCGATGGGCCGCTGGCGCCAGTCGCCCTCACCTTCCGCAGTCACGCCGGGGCCATCCGGGTGGTGCAGGAGTACACGCGGACGCCCGGGCGCGGGCTCTCGGTGTCGGCCGACGGCCGCTTCGCCCTCTCGACCCGCGTCACCCCGCCCAACAGCGACCTGTTCCTGCTCGACAGCTCCCGGTAGCCCTTCAACGCCTCCGTCTGTCGCCACGCCTGACAGCCCGTGATCCGGGCGGCACAAGACGACACGGCGCGACATTCAGGCCGGAATCCGGCCTGTCGTCTCGCGCCGCTTTCGCGCCGACGCGGGGCGCCGTAGGGTGGACGCATCCGTTCAACCTGAAGGAGCGATCCGGTGACCCTGCGATCCCTGCGTACTGTGAAGTCCCTTGCCGCCACCCTGACCCTCGTCGCGACGTTGGGCGTCGCGTCTCCCGCGTCGGCGTCGATTATCTGGAACTGGTCGTTCGGCGGCACCGAGGCCGGGACGTTCACGACGACCGATGGCGACACGAGCACCGTCAGCTTCACCATCCTCGCCATCTCGGTCACGGCATCGTCGACACCGTCGCTGGTTGGATCGTTGCTGATCGAGACACTCAGTCCGCAGGGGTTCCAGTGGAACGGCAGCGCGCCGACGATGTTCTTCAGGAGCGTGTTCACCAACGGCTCGAACTTCTTCGCGCCAGGCCTTGACCGTCGGTACCTGTTCCATCCAGACCAAACGTCCCTGAGCCTGGAATCCTCCTACACCACCCTGGCCGCAGGTGCCTTGACGCTGAGTCCTGACACGCCCCTGCCGCTGGCGCCTCCGCCCCCGCCCCCGCCGCCTCCCCCGACGACGGTTCCGGAGCCGATGTCGCTGACGCTGCTGGCGCTCGGCTGCGCGGGGATGGCCGTGCGGCAGCGCAGTCGCCGGCAGTACGGCGACACCACCGGTTCAACCCGACGGAGCAATCCCGTGACCCTGCGATCCCTGTCGGCCCGGAAGTCCCTGGCCGCGGTCCTGCCCCTCGCCGCGACGTTGGGCGTCGCGACGCCCGCGTCGGCC
>JAEUQQ010000574.1 GCA_016789685.1 Acidobacteriota bacterium
CGCGGGCTCGTCGTGCGCGCTCGCGGGGACGGCGTCTTGCGCGGGCACCTGGGGATCGTCGTCGGGTTCGCCAGCCTCGTCGCCGGCATCGGCGGGAATCGGACCCTGCAGGCGCAACCACTCGTCGAGTTCGGCGGTGTACGCGAAGACGGCGCGCAGGCCCGCGTTCTGCAGGCGACGCACGGGCAGACCCGCCGTCTTCTCCCAGCGCTGCACGGTGCGGACATCGCGCTTCAGGTGGGCGGCGATCTCCTTCCAGGAATCGAGGCGCTGGCCTCGATCGGGCGCGTCTCCGGGCACGGGCGACGGGTCCGGCGGGATGGGCATTCGGCTGAGATTCTATCGCGGTGAGCGGTGCAGTCGAGCTGGCACAGCGCGCCTGCGGTGCGGAAACGGGTCGCCGCTGATTGCAGGACGGCGCCCCGTCTCGGTCACTCCTGTCGCAGCGTGCGCATGGGATCCACGCGTGCCGCGCGCGCGGCGGGAATCCACGCCGCAAACAGGCACGCGGCCACGATCACGCCGAGACCCGCGAGATAGGCCACCGGATCGGTGACGCGCACGATCTGCGAGATCACGGCACCCGCCGGCGACGCGAGCAGCGCCGTGGCGAGCGCCGCGGTCAGCCCCGCGCCCGCGACCAGGCCGCCCAGCACCGGCGTAGTCGTTTGCGCGAGCACGAGGCGCGTCACCGTGCGCGCCGACGCGCCAAGGGCCATGCGGATGCCGATCTCGCGGGTGCGCTGCTCGACCAGGTACGACAACACGCTGAACAGCCCCGAAACCGTCAGCACCAGGGCGAGGCCGCCGAGAATGAGCGACACCCACAGCGCGATCTGCAGGAAGAACGTCTCGAGTCTCGCGACGGTGCGCATCGTGATGATGGTCCCCATGTTGGGGTCGATCTTCGTCAAGCGATCGAGCAGCGCCTGCCGCGCCAGCGTCGGGTCGCCATTGGCGCGTGCGACGATCGACGTCTTCCCGGCATCGACGCCCGTCGGAAAGAACACGCCAGCTTCCCTGACGTCAGTGAAGCGGAATCCGCGGACGTCCCGGGCCACGCCGACGACGGTGACCATCCGCGCCTGCAGTGTCGCGTCATCGGCGGGCGCATCGGGATTGACCGTCAGGATCCCGCCGGGGCGCTGGAGGCCTGTCGCCGGTTCGAACCTGAACACCTGACCGACGCCGTCGCCGTCGGGCCACAGCGTCCGCGCCACCGATTCCGACACGATCACCACGGAATGGTCGTCGCCCTCCCACGGCATGAACGCGCGACCGCGGACGAGCGGAATGCCGAGCACGTCGAAGTAGGCTCCCGACACCGACTTGAACGCGACCTGCGTCTTGCCGGCGCCGGTGCCCGCAAAGGCCACCCGCAACGGCGCGAGCATCTGGGGCCTGACGGCGGCGTAGGCCGTGATCGTCGGCTCGCCTGCCACGGCCTGCGTCAGTGCCGTGCGCGTCGATTCGTTGTCGATGGCAATCAGCAGCGTGTCGGCCGTGCGGAATCCCGGGTCGAACGTGGCGGCCGCGATCATGCTGCGCAGGAAGATCCCCGCGCAGATCAGCAACAGCGCTGACGCGAACACCTGCACGCCGATCAGCACGTTGCGTGCGCGACCGGGTCGCGCGTTCTTCACCAGTTCGCCGCGCAGCGTCCTGACCGGGTCGACCCGCGTCGCGTGCAGCGCCGGCATCAGCGCGAAGAAGCCCGTGGCGATCACCGAGGCGACCACGAGGAACACGGCGACGCGCCAGTCGGCCGCCGGCACCCCGAGATTGATGTCGCCGATGTCGATGGGCATGATCCGCAGCGCCCAGCGCACGGCACCTTCGAGGACGAGGCGCGAGATGACGAACCCGCCGGCTGCGGCGGCGAGCGCCAGCAGCACGCTCTCGGTCATCAGCTGGCGGACGATGCGCGCACGCGAGGCACCGAGCGAGAGACGGATGCCGATCTCACGCTGGCGCGCCACTCCCCGTGCGAGCAGGAGGTTGGCGACATTCGCACATCCGATCATCAGGATCAGGCCGAAGGCGACGAAGATCGGCGCAAAGAGCGCGATGGCTTCCAGTGGCTGCGGAACGGTTCCGCGGCGCGGCACCAGGTCGAGGTTGCTGACGGGACGGCCGGCCGCACCAGCCGACCGGTTCGAGTCCCACGCGGCCAGTTGTGCGCGCGCCTGCGCGCGCGACACGCCTGGTTTCAGCCGGCCGACGACCTCAACGCCGACACCGTCGTCGCGGCCGCGATCGCGCGGGCGGAACTGCGCGACCTGCGACAGGGGTGCCCACGCGTCAGGACTGTCGACCTCGAGTCCCCGGAATCCCGCAGCGGTGACCCCGACGATCGTGAACGGGGCACCGTTGACCAGTACCGTCGTGCCGAGCACCTGCGGATCGCGGTTGAAATGCCGACGCCAGCCCTTGTCGCTCAGCACGATCACGGCATTGCCGCCCGAACGCGCGTCGTCGGCCGCCACGAAGCCGCGACCGACGACCGGATCGACTCGGACGACCTGGAAGAAGTTCCCGGTGACCAGGGTCGCCACCATCGTCCGGCCGGCGACGTGCAGGTCGATCTCGGGAACGGTGGCGTAGGCGTCCGTGAAGACGTCGGTCTCGGCGCGCATCGCGTCGAACATCGGTCGCGTCAGCAGGTCTCGCCCACCGTTGTCGGCGCGGGTCCGCTCCACGGTGTACATCGCGCCGACGTCGGGCACCTGGTCGACGCGGAAGACCAGCGTGTTGAGCACCGTGAACACCACCGCCACGACGCCGAGACCGATGGCGACGGTCGCCACGATCGTGACCGCGGCGAGCGGCGCCCTGGCGATCGTGCGGAGTGCGTACTGGACGTCACGGATCGCGTCGTCGATCGCCGCGGTGCCGCGCTCGTCGCGGCAGCGTTCTGCCGCCCGCGCCGTCGAGCCGAAGCGCGCCTGCGCGCGTTCGCGCGCCGCGGCCGGCGTCATGCCAGCGTCGATCAGCTTCCTGGTCTCGTGCTCGACGTGGAAGGCCAGTTCCTCGTCGAGTTCCTGCTCGACGCGCGTGCGCCTGAGCAGCGCACGCACTCGCATCTTCAGGTCGGTGAAGGTCATGCGAGCCTCATCACGCGGCCGATGGCGTGGGCCATCCGCTCCCACTCGCGCGTCTCAACGGCGAGTTGACGTCGCCCCGAGGCGGTGAGGCGGTAGTACTTGGCGCGCCGGCCCAGCTCCGAGGGTTTCCACTCGGCCTCGATCCACCCCTGGTGCTCGAGGCGATGGAGGGCCGGATACAGGGAGCCCTGGTTGACCTGCAGGACGTCCTGCGAGATCTGCTGGATGCGCTCGGAGACGGCCCAGCCGTGGAGGGGATCGTTCTGCAGCGTGCGCAGGATCAGCAGGTCGAGTGTGCCGGGAAGGAGATCGGGAGTTCTCGCCATGGTGGAGGCTGTGACACGACGGATGTCCTGGTGTCGACAGTCGACACCAGGCGTGCCACAGACGAGACGAGGGTGACGGCGCGGGGGTTCCCCGCGTGCGAGGCCATGATGACGATGCGGGGTCGGCGTTGCCCCGATCGACGCGGCCCGCCGCCGTTGAACCGGCGGGCCCTACGGCTTTCGACCGGTTGGTTTCAGCGATCCTTGAACGCGATCTTCGCGCTGCGCGCCGCGAGCGTCTTGACGTCGATCCCGGGGAGCGTCTTGAGCGCGTCGAGCGAGTCGAACGTCTTCCCCGCCGCGCGCGCCGCGAGGATCGCGGTGGCCTCGGCGGCCGTGAATCCGCCGTACTTCTTCAGATCCGCTTCGCTGGCCTTGTTGACGTTGACGTAGCCGACGTGCAGCGCGCAGAAGTCGATGAGCGCCTCGACCTCTGCCTCCTCGGCCGGCTCGCCGCGCGCGATCATGTCGATGGTCAGCTCGCGCCACTGCTTCACCGTCCGGCGCTTCGCCACCACCTGGGGAATGTCGTGGCAGCCGCTGCACAGCCGGTAGAGCAGCGCCTTGCCATCCCCCTCGGGAAGTGCCGCCGGGTCCACTTCCTGCTGGGAAGACGCCCGGCTGGCGACACCTGTCGCCGTTACGAGCGCGAGGACAACGCAGAGGATGTTGACCGGCATGAGCAGGTGCAGGCTGTTTCGCCGGCGGGTAACGCGTTCCGTGGATCGATTGTCCATGTGATATGTCGCCTGTTACTTGACGATCTTGACCTTTGCCGTCCCCGCCAGCTTCTTCTGGACGCCCTTGTCGAAGAAGTTGGCCGTGATCGTCACCGCAACATCGTCGCCCACGGGCAGGTTGTTGTCGATCTCGGCCTTGTTGAACACGACGGTCAAGGTGGTGCCGCCAGCGGCGAGGGTCGCGGACGTTGCCGCGAAGGTCTGCGGCGTGAGCGGTCCGACCAGCGTCACCGGGGTGTCCTTGTCGAGCGTCCAGCCTGCGGGAACCGTCATGACGGCCTGCACGGTGCCCGAGACGCCCGTGAACATCCCTGTCGCCGACTTGAAATCGAGCGTCGGCGTCGAGAACTGCACCGTCGCCGGCTCGGCCGCCAGCGTGACGATGACCTTGCCGGTCGGACGCGGATCGGTGCAGTCGTTGTAGTAGTACTCGCCCTCGCGGTCGAAGGTGTACGTCGCCGATTCGCCCGGCTGGAGGCGGAAGTTGAACTTGCCCTCGAAGAACTGCGTCGCGCAGTGCTCTTTCTGGTTGCCGGTACCCGGGCCGCCGAGCTGCGCGTCACCAGGATTGGTGAATGTCACCGTCGTGCCGACCGGCACCGTCAGGCGCGACGGCAGCATCGACGCCGTGGCCGTGCTGTCGCGCACCGGTCCTGCAGGCGTCGCGGGAGCCGCGGGCGCCGCGCCGGGCCGGGCGCCGGGTGCCCCGCCCGGTGCCCCACCAGGACCGCCAGGCCCAAAGCGTCGCGCCGGCGTCGGCGTGCGCTGGTACGCCAGGTAGATCGTGTTGGGCGGCACGCCATCCCACGTGGCGTTGTCGGCCGGGCGGCGCAGGTTCGGGTTCGGGAGTGGCGCCGGCGCCTCGCTGCTTCCCGAGACGACGACGCGCTTGTCGTGCGCGCCCGTCGTGTAGAGCGCCTTTCCGCCGAGCTTGAACGCCCAGACCATGTCGCCCTTGCCCGGCTGCGCGTACGGCTGGTTGCCCCCCATCGCCGCGAGCGCGATGTACTGCTCGCCGTTGATCGAGTACGAGATCACGCCCGACGCACTCGACGACCCCGTCTGGAAGCGCCAGAGCACCTTGCCCGTAATCGCATCCAGCCCCAGCAGCCAGCCGTCCACGGTGCTCACGAACAGCAGGTCGGTGGCGGTGACGAGCACGCCGTTGCCGTGCGCGATGTCACCACCCGGGCCGTACTCCGTGCTCCACGTGACGAGGTTGGTGACCGCGTCGATCGCGACGAGTCCGCCGCTCTGGTACTGGCCGATCGCGCGCAGGCCATTGCCGCCCTGGAACAGGTTGTTGGCGTGCGCCGCCGGATCCGTCGAGTACCCGACGTAGTACGTGTTGAGCCTGTGGCTGAACCCCATGTTCGACCAGTTGGCGCCGCCGTTCTGGCTCGGGGTCGACAGCACCGGCAGCGCCCAGTGGCCGTCGTTCATGCAGCCCTTGCGCGGCGGCCCGCTCATGAACGGCGCGTCGGCCTCCAGGTAGTTGCCCTTGCGCAGCACCAGTCGCAGTTGCCCGGGGTGCGCAGGGTCGGGTTCGGCCTGGTAACCGTTGTAGTTGGGCACCGCGCGGTTGGCCTTGCCGGGGATCTCGGAGCCGAGGTTCTGGTACTCGACGCACTGCGGCACGTAGGGCGGCTGCGCGGGGTACGGCTGCGTCGCCGCGGCGTTCTGCCGCGAATCGACCGGAACAGGACGATCTTCGACCTTGAGCACAGGCTTGCCGTTGGTGCGATCGAGCACGAACGTGTGGCCCTGCTTGCTTCCGTAGTAGATCGCCTTGCGGCGCCGCCCGTCGACCATCACGTCGGCAAGCAACGGCGCGTGCACGTTGTCCATGTCCCAGATGTCGTGGCGGATCGACTGGAAGTGCCACTTGTAGGCGCCCGTCTTCAGGTCGAGGGCCACGAGCGAATCCGAGAAGAGGTTGTCGCCGGGGCGACCCGACCCATCCTGCGAGTTCACGCACGAGCGCGGGTTGCCGAACGTCCAGTAGATCATCCCGAGCTCGGGATCGATCGCGCCATGGATCCACGGCGCGGCCCCGGCGGTCTTGTAGCAATCGTTGGGCGTGTCGTTGGGCGTGTTCTTCGTCGTCCAGGTGTCGCCGGCGTCGAACGTCCGGCCGTTGACGTCGGTGAAGACCGTGCCGTGCGGATAGGCGGCATAGAAGTACCACTTCATGCTGCCGTCCTTCGCGTTGAGCGCGTACGTCGCGCTGCGCGGCGAGTCGTTGGTCCCGATGTAGACCAGGCCGTCGTGGTACATCGTCGAGACCTTGCTCGTGTTGCCCAGGGTCTCGCCGTCGGCGGCGGTCGGCTGCACCACCCAGACCTGCGCGCCCGTGTTCTTGTCGAGGGCCACGACCCGGTTCCCGCTCGCGAGCGTGTAGACCTTGCCGTCGCCCACCGACACCCCGCGGCGCGTCGTGGCAGGGTTGAATCCCGACGTCTCCTCGGACGGCTCCCACTTCCACTTCGGCGCACCGGTGGCGCCGTCGATAGCCATGACACCGCCCGATGGCGTGTCGAAATACAGCACGCCGTCGACCGCGATCGGCGTCGTCTGCTGGCCGACGTGCTCGCTGTCGCCGCCGGGCACGGGCGACGTGACCTTCTCGGCAGACGCATGGACCACCCACGCGGGCCCCAGCGTGGCGAGGTTCGTCTTGTTGATCTGCGTCAACGCCGTGTAGCTCTGGTTCCCGTAGTTGCCGCCGACCTCGGGCCAGTTGGCCGCGTTGGGCGAGCAGCAGGCGCTCGGTGTCTGCGCATGGAGGAAGGCGAATCCCGACGCCGCGGCAGTCGCGGCAACCAGCGAGACCATCCAGAGCCTGTACTTCATGAGTGCGATCCTCCGACCGGCCGGTTCCTGCGACGCGAAGTCGCGGACGGTGCACAGCTAGACTTTCGGGTTTCGCAGAGGGTAGCGCGGCGCTGGGCCACAGACGAGCCTGTTACGGTAACAAACGCCTGCCGTGGCGACCGGCCACGGTGCCCGGGAGCCGTGCGACTGATGGAAGCGACGGCGTAGAAGGGCGAGGCGCGTCAGCCGAAAGGCGCGGAGTCAGGCACCGCCCGCGGCGTCAGCGGGTCACCCATCCGCCGCAGACCGGGAACACCTGGCCGACGAAGCAGTCGGCGGCGTCGCTGCACAGGTACGCCGCAAACAGCGCATCTTCGCGCGCCGAGACGAGCCGCCCCAACGGGACTTCGCGCGCGAGCCGCTCGCGGAAGCGCGGGTTGGCCTGCACGTCGTGCGGAAAGTACGTGGGGTTGTCGACGAAGTTCTGCGCGATCGCATTGACCTGCACGTTGTGCGGGGCGAGTTCGACGCCGACGGCCTGGACGTAGGCCAGTTGCGCGCCGCGCGCCGCGCTGTAGGTCGAGGTCCGTTTCATCCCGCGCAGCGCCGACGCACTGCCGACCACGAGGACCTTTCCGGAACGGCGGGCGATCATCGCGGGCGTGGCGGCCCTGACCAGGCGCGGCAGCGGATCGACCAGCGCCGCGAACACCGACCGCCACTCCTCGTCGGTGACGTCACCCGCCGCCGTGGCCGGCGCCGTCATGGCGAGATTGGCCACCAGCACGTCGATGCGTCCGGCTTCGGCAACGACGCGTGCGGCGGCCGCCTTGTCGGCGAGGTCGGCCGAACTCCGCACGACATCGGCCCCCTGCTCGGCGAACACCTCGCACATCGCAGGGCCCATGAACTCCAAGGCCTGGGTGATCAGGATGCGCTTGCCGGTGAGTGGGTGATGCATGGCGTGTCGCTCCAAGCTGAAGTGTACCCTTCCAGGAGATCGCAGCAGATCGGCGCGTGTCGCTATTCGCTTGACCCCGGACGCGGCGAGGCGTATCGATCGTTCAGCACACTGACAACGAGCCTTGGAGGTTCGTATGGAGTCACCGCCGGACCCGAAGCGCGCGTCGTCGAAGGGCTGATGTGGACGCCTGCAGACGACGCGCTTGTTCCTGTGACGCAAGAACCTGATCCCGGCTCCTGCCGGGATGCGTGAACCACACGCAGTGAAGCGCCCGTGCCGCGAGCAACCGCTCCGGCCGGGCGCTTCCCATATGCGCCCACCTCGAGTTCTGGGGTGACAAGCGGCGCGGTCTGGTGATTCACGCGCGACCTGGGATCTTGCCCCCGCTGGCCGCACGTGCCTACAATGTAATCACCATGGCGACGACGACACGAATCGTGAAGATCGGGAACTCCCGGGGGATCCGGGTGCCGAAGGCCTTGCTCGAGCAGGCGCAATTGCCTGAGGAAGTCGAACTGCTGGCCGAACCCGGGCGTCTCGTCGTTCGCGCGAGCCGAAGGGCGCGCGAGGGCTGGGACGGAGCCGCACGCGCGATGCACGACACGGGAGACGATCGCCTTCTGGACGTGCCTGCGCCTACCCGGTTCGACGACGAGGCATGGGAATGGCGGTAGCGCGCCCGATGTTCGTACGAGGCGAAGTACACCTGGTCAGCCTCGACCCAACGAAGGGCAGTGAGATCCGCAAGACGCGGCCGTGCCTCATCGTGTCGCCGAACGAGCTGAACCGCCACCTGCGCACCGTCATCGTCGCGCCGATGACCACAGGCGGACAGGCCTATCCGTGGCGCGTTCCCTGTCGCTTTCAGGACCGCGCCGGCTTTGTCGCCCTGGATCAGATCCGAACAGTCGACACAGAGCGACTGGTCAAGAGACTCGGCAGGTTGAGCCCGACGACTCTTGGCTTGGTGCAGAGGACCGTTCAGGAGATGTTCGCAGACTGAGAACCGAGCGCCAAGACGGTGGCTCCGGCGCGGAAGGCACTCCAGAGACACGAAAGCCCGCCTGGCGGAGCGCGGCCAGGACATTGGCGCGCTCTCGTCGGCGCCATTCGTCCTCTGGCACAACCTCCTGCGCGGTCGGCGCGCATCCTGCGCACGCACGGCCTGACGACGACGTGGTGCGCGCGGCTCGAAAGCCCTTCGCAGGGACTACGTTTCACGTTTCTTTCAAGATCGGGGCTCCGACAAGGGGGACAGACTCAGCTGCCGCGATGCCTGAAACAGGACCTAACACTCTGAAGGGTTTGAACTTAGGCGATTGGCTGGGAGGCAGGGATTCGAACCCCGATAACCGCGTCCAGAGCGCGGTGTCCTACCGTTGAACGACCTCCCAGCAAGGAGGGGCCTCGCCGGGCGGCGAGCGGACGGCAATTATGCAGGATCCCGTCCGGTGCGATCAAGCCGTGATCCGCTCGGCTACGTCCAGAGCCAGGGCATCGCCGGGCGCGTCGCGGCGCACAGAGGGGCATGCATGCTCCACTCCGTGTGCCCAACCCCACGCCCCTGCGCGCATTCGCCAGTCCCCGCCACCCAAGAGCCTCCCTGTCCCCCGCCCCCCAGACTCCCGCCGTTGTCCCCACGGAACCCACCGATGAGGAGGGTCTGACCCCCAGTCACGGGCCGCGGGCCCGGGCCCGGCACGCGGGT
>JAEUQQ010000598.1 GCA_016789685.1 Acidobacteriota bacterium
GAGCACGAAGCGGCTCGGCACCTCGCGCCGTTCGCCGTTGTCGGCCACCTGGTAGGTGTAGGGCTTCTCCTGCTCGAGCGTCCGGCCACCGGCCGTCAGCTCGAGGTTGCCGTCGGCGTCAATCGCCACGCGCTCGGCGCCGCGCACGTCGAGCGCGATCTGCGCAACGTCGGCACCGGGCGCCACGATGAAGTCGTACTGCAGGCGCTTCTGGTTGCCGTAGTAGACGACGTCGATGCCGTCGTAGACCTCGGCGTAGCGTACGCGTGCAAACGTCAGCACGCCCTGCTGCCACCGCGACGGATCGTTGCCCTTCAGGTAGTTGACGACGCCCGGGAGCCTGTCGCCTGGCGCAGGCTGCGCGTCAGCGCGGCCACCACGCAACCGGAACGCGAACGTCGTGTTCGACGCCTCGCCCTGCCCCTCGGCCTCGTCGGCCGTCGTCAGCATCACCGTGGCTTCGGCGGGCGTGAGACCGACCGAGTAGCCGGCGCCACGGGCCACGAACCCGAACGGACCGGCCGCCTGGCCCTCGTTGCGTTCGAAGTGCATCGGCACGCGCGACACGGTGTCGAGCGCCCGCTGCCGGGCGTGTGGCGACAGGCCGACCGGGGTTCCAGCCTGGCCGTGGGAGGCGGGCGCCCCGGCCGACGAGAGGGATTCGCGGGGCGACTCGACGCCGGCGAGGCTCCAGAGACCGGAACCGATCGCCGCCGACAGGCAGAGAGCAGACAAGCGTAGGGACAGTGGGCGCATGGCGACCTGCGGACGTGTGGTGCGTTGGACGACGGGGAGCGGAACTGCTGGCCTAGTGGTCGCCGGAGGAGAAACGTGACACTCGGAGGGGGGCCGTCACCACGAATCGCCTCCGGTTCGTCACCCGGTCGCGCGCCCGTCGCCGCCCGACGAGCGCTGGGGTGGGTACAGGTGGGAGTTCCCCAATCGTGCCGGCAGCATGTGGGCAGCCCTTGGGCAAGGCGGCGCGAGGGGCTAGAATGCGGGGGCCAGACGCGGCCCGTCGCGCCCACCGAGAGACCCTCCCGTGACCCAGACCTCGCACATCCTCTGCATCGGCGCCGGCTACGTCGGCGGCCCCACCATGGCCATGATCGCGGCCAAGTGCCCGCACATCCGCGTGACGGTCGTCGACATCAACGAGGCACGCATCGCCGCGTGGAACAGCGACGACCTGCCGATCTACGAGCCGGGGCTCGACACCGTGGTGAAGATCGCCCGGGGCCGGAACCTCTTCTTCTCGACCGACACCGAGGCGGGCATCCGCGACGCCGACATCATCTTCGTGTCGGTCAACACGCCGACCAAGACGTTCGGGCAAGGTGCGGGCCGGGCGGCCGACCTGCAGTACTGGGAGAAGACGGCGCGGCAGATCCTCGCCCACTCGACGCGCAACAAGATCGTCGTCGAGAAGTCGACCCTCCCGGTTCGGACGGCCCAGGCGATGGAGCGCATCCTCAACAGCAACACGGCGGGCCTGCGGTTCGACGTGGTGTCGAACCCCGAGTTCCTGGCCGAGGGCACGGCGATCAAGGACCTCGAGGATCCCGACCGCATCCTGATCGGCGGCCACGAGACCCCCGACGGCCGCGCCGCGCGCAAGGCGATCGCCGACATCTACGCGACGTGGGTGCCGCGCGAGCGCATCATCGAGTCGAACCTGTGGAGCGCGGAGTTGTCGAAGCTGACGGCCAACGCCTTCCTCGCCCAGCGGATCTCGTCGATCAACTCGATCTCGGCCCTGTGCGAGGCCACCGAGGCCGATGTCGACGAGGTCGCCTACGCGATCGGGACCGACAGCCGGATCGGCGCGCGCTTCCTCAAGGCGAGCGTGGGATTCGGCGGGTCGTGCTTCAAGAAAGACATCCTGAACCTCGTCTACATCTGCCGCAGCTACGGGCTCAACGAGGTGGCCGACTACTGGGAGTCGGTGGTGGCCATCAACGACTGGCAGCAGGCGCGCTTCGTCCAGACGATGCTGGCCAACATGTTCAACACGGTCGCGGGCAAGCGCATCGCCCTGTTCGGGTTTGCCTTCAAGGCCGACACGGGCGACACGCGCGAGTCAGCGGCGATTGCGGTGGCGAGGCAGTTGATCGCAGAGCGGGCGCATGTCGTGATCACCGACCCGAAGGCGCTCGACAACGCGCGCCACGACCTCGGGGATCAGGCGGCGCTGGTGGAGTTCGAGCCCGACCCGTACCGGGCGGCGCACGGGGCGCACGCGATCGCGGTGATGACCGAGTGGTCGCTGTACCGATCGCTCGACTACGCCAGGGTCCTGGCCAGCATGGAACAGCCGGCCTTCGTGTTCGATGGGCGCAACGTCCTCGACCATCGCCGCCTCTTCGAGATCGGGTTCAACGTCTTCCCGGTCGGCAAGTCACCGCTGCGCCACGTCTGAGGCGCGTCACCTGGCGTGGAGCCGCCGCCCTCAGGCCGAGGCCAGGCGGCGCTCCTGCGGCGGCGCTGCCCGACGTGCGCAGGTGCCGACCGCGAATTGCCCGCGCGCGCGGCGCAGGGTGTCTGACGGCGACTCGCCGAACCGGCGCGCGTACTCGCCCGAGAACCGTCCGAGGTGCTGGAACCCCCACTGCAGCGCCGTCTGCGTCACCGTGGTGCCCGGGAGCCCCTCGAGCAGGTCGCGCCGGGCGCGCGCCAGTCGGGCCTGCCGCAGCAACACCATGGGCGACACGCCGTACTCCCGCTGAATCAGGCGGTAGAGCGTGCGGATGCTCAGCCCGGACGCCTGCGCGATGCGCCCGACCGAGAGGGGCTCGCGCAGACGGCGCATGATGAACTCGGTCACGCGTTCGACGGCGTCGAGCGCATCGAGCGACTCAGGGCGCGCGGGTACTGGGGTGACACTGCGCCGCGTGGCGACGCGCAAGCGAACGACCGACGTGTCCTTCGAGTGGGGACTCGACATGTCTGGTGCCTCGTAGCGGCTGTGCCGCGCGGTGGCCGCGCGTGCAGGAACGGCAACGCACACCGCCATGCGTCCCTGGCCATCGCGGGGGGCGTTCGACGTGCCACGTATCCGCATTCCACGGGCGAATACGAAAGTGTGCGGGCAGGAGGGATGATGGCTGAATCAGAAGTGCGCTGAACAGCTGCCCTTTGGTGAAGTGCCTCGCCCGCTCAGCCTTGATGCCTGACCGGGGAACGTACGGGGCAGGCGCCGTCAATCGTGCGGAGTGTCGGCGATCACACCGAGGCGCTCGGCGATCCGCACCAGGTCGGCGGTCGACTGCGCGCGCAGCTTCTCCATCGCGCCAGCGCGATGCAGTTTCACGGTGCGTTCGACGATCCCGAGGTCGTACGCGATCTGCTTGTTCAATTGCCCGCGCACGACCCGGAGCCACACCTCGCGCTCACGATCGCTCAGCGTGTCGACGAGTGCCTGCAGGTCGGAGAGCTCCCGACGCTGCCGCTGCGCGGCCGCTCCCGAGGCCAGGGCCGACGCCACGGCCGCGAACAACTCGTCGGCCACGACCGGCTTCTGGAGGAAGTCGGCGGCTCCGCGCTTCATCGCACGGACGCTGGCCGTCACGTCGCCGTGCGCCGTGAGGAAGACGATGGGGACGAAGCACCCGCGCTGGGCGAGGCGATCCTGCACCTCGAGCCCGCTTGCCCCCGGCAGGCGCAGGTCGAGCAGGATGCACCCCGACAGGCCGGCGCTGGCGGCATCGAGCAGTTCCTCGGCGGCCGCATACAACGTCACGACATACCCGGCGCCGCCGAGCAGGCGCGCCAGCGACGTCCGCATCGACACGTCGTCGTCGACGACGTGCACCATCGCGTCCAGGCTCACGGTTCGCCCTCCCGCGCCTGCGCGATAGGCAACGACAGCACCATCCGGGCACCGCCGCCGGGCGCGGCGTCGGCG
>JAEUQQ010000358.1 GCA_016789685.1 Acidobacteriota bacterium
GGTGGTTGTCGCCGCCGCTGGGGCTGGTCGCGCTGCCGCCGCGCGGGCGCCACACCGTCGCCGGGCGAGCGGTCGGGCGTCGCGGCCACCCGTGTCACGATGTCCGCCGTGTGCATCTCGGCCATCACCGGTCCTCGATGATCCCATCGGCCGGTCGGCACGCGACGAATAGGCCCCGCCCGCCGCCGTCCGCCAGATGGCAGGGCGGCGGGGCGGGTGGGGTGGCTACTTCACGCCGTACGACGCCTTGAGGTCCTTGAACCAGACCATGGTCTGGATGCAGACGCGCGAGAAGCCCGCGAAGTCGATCCCGAGGCGACGGTTGACCTGCTCGTCGAGGCGCAGGTCCATACCCTCGGCGCCGAGTCCGGTGCCGATGGCCTTCGCGGCCAGGTTCGCGATGATGACCGCATCGATCGTCGGCGTCGGGGCCTGGACGGGCACCTGGTGGTGGTACGTGATGGCCCCGACCACCTCGGGCGGGAAGCCCCACTTCGTCGCCATCGCGCCGCCGACCTCGGCGTGGTCACAGTTGAACATCTCGCGCTCGGCCTCGACGAACGAGATGCCCCGCGCGTCGCGCAGGCGCAGGACCTGCTTCACGTCGGCCTTGAGGTAGCGGACCATGACCAGCTTGCCGATGTCGTGCACCAGCGCCGCCACGTTGGCGATTTCCGGGATGCCGGCTCGCGGACGCTCCTGCCGCAGCGCCTTGACCGCCAGCGATGCCGCGGCCGAGTGGAGCCACAGGTCGTCTTCGGCCAGGTCGTACATCGGCGCGTTGACCTTCATGCGCTTCAGGTAGTCACCCAGCACGATGTCGAGCAGCTTGGCGCCGCCGAGGCGCACGACGGCGTCGCGCACGGTGTCGATCTTGTTCCAGCCGCCATAGGCGGCCGAGTTGGCGATCCGGAGGACGCTCGAGGTCACCGCCGGGTCGAACTCGACGACCTGGGCCAGCTGGGCCGGCCCCTGGTTCTCGTCGTCGAGCGCCTTGATCAGTTTCTGGGCGGTAATCGGCAGCGGGTCGAGCGAGGCAATCGAATGCAGGAGTCCGTCGGGAATGGCCATGGGTACGGTCCACGGTAGCGCGGGACACCTGCGTGGCGCCCGGCACGGCGAGAAGTCCGCCGCTCGTCTGTACATATCGGCAGGCCGAGCTGGCAGCTTCAGGCGTACGCGTGCCGCCCCCCGGCGACGGCGATCACAGGTCGTGCGGCAGCCGGCCGCGTGGGGCCCGCAGGAAGGCAAACGGCGTGGCGAACCCGAAGTTCGACACGCGCGACGTGTAGATGTCGGCGTAGCGTTCCACCTGCGACGCGAGGTTGCTGCGGTCGTTGCCCGCGTACATCAACGGCCCCCATTGGGCGTTCGACACGACGCTGAGGCGGGCGGCGAGTGGCGCAATCGCGTCTTCGAGCTTCTCGACGCGGGTGCGCAGGCGTGCCAACCGCCCGTCGAGCGGTTCGCGTGGACCCGAGCCGGTCGGGCCATAGCCCTGTTCGAGGCGCTGTTGCTGGAGCCTGACCTGCGCCTGTTCGGCTTCGAGGACCGACTTCTCGGCCATCAGCCGGTCGAGCGCTTTCTGCTGTGGCCGGGCCTCCTGCAGGAGGGCAATCTCGTCCTCGAGTTCGCGCACGATCAGGGCCGTGCGCCAGCGGTGGATGTCCTTGCTGACCTTCACGTCGGTGTACAGGTGGTCGCCGACGTAGAGGATCTCCGAGCCCGAGAGGCCCAGGTGCTGCTCGATCATGTCGGCGTGGCCGCCGAAGTAGACGCCTCGCGCCGTCGGCCCGCCGACGCAGGGCCGCAGCAGGCCCGCATCGTCGGCGACCTCGTAGAGGGGCGGACGGCCCGTGAAGAAGTCGGGCTTGCGGGCGCCGACGATGACGAGGTCGAACAGGTCACGCCACGACGTGCCGCCGGGCAGGAACCGGTCGAAGGCGTGCTCCATCATGGCGCGCGTGAACGACCACTCGGAGTTGGTGATCAGCAGGAGCCGTTTGCCCGACTGCTTCAGGTCGCGCAGGGCCAGGGGCAGGTCGGGGTCGACCACGACATAACGGTCAGGCTGGGTGATGAGCTCGGCCTTGAGGCGCCCTTCGGCGTGCGCGAGGTCGAGCGAGCGTCGAATCTGCTGCCAGAGGTCGCTGTAGTTCAGCATCGGTCCCAGCTGGCCCTCGTCGAGGCGCTCGACGAGCTGGGCGTACATCACGGCTTCCGACAGCGAGAAGAAGGTGTTGAGAAACACCCAGCGGCTGTCGCTCAGGTCGACCAGCGTCCGGGCATAGCTCTTGCGCTGGTCATCGAACTCGAGGCGGCGCGTGCCGTGCATCACGCGCTTGACGTAGCCGAACCGGTCGGCCTTGACGATGTTGCCGAGCGCCGTGTCGATGACCAGGCCGCGTGTGGCGAACTGCGGGAGGAAGGCGAGACCGTCGACGGGCCAGCCGTGTTCGTGCAGCTTCTGCTGCAGGTAGGCGTACGCGCGCTGCTCCCAGGCATCCACGTCGTAGTGGACGAGCGTGTAGTCCATGTCGAACCCGATCGCGCGGATCGCGCGCAGGTTCAGCGTCCGGTTGCAGTAGAGCCCGCGGCCCGGTGGGGTCGCGACGAGGGCAGGGGTGGCGTCAGTCATGGGCAGGCGCGCCTCGCGCGCCAACGGCGCCGGCCATCACGGGCCGGTCCGACAGGCATTATTCACGACCGCGTCTCGAAACGTGAATAATGCCGTGAGGCGTCCCTGTGGGCGTCGACACATGCAGATGGACTGGCTGCGAAAACTCGGCCCCCTGGGGCCCCTGGCGGTGCTGTCGGTGGCGATGCCGCCGATCAGCGGGATCGTGCTCCTCGGCACGCTGCACGAGGTCGGGCCGTGGCTGCGCGCCCACGACGACATCGGATTCGTCCTCTACATCGCGGCCTTCACCGTGCTCGGGGGGCTCGCCCTGCTGCCGACGTACGCGCAGTCGCTGCTGGGCGGCTGGGCGTTCGGCGTGGCCTACGGACTCGCGGCGGCCCTGGCAGGCTTCGTCGGCGCGGCGCTCGTCAACTACGCGATCTCGTGGCGGGTGTCCGGGGATCGCCTCGAGAAACTGCTGGCGCAGCACACCCGCTGGAATGCCGTCTACCGCGCCCTGCTGCACAGCGGGTTCCTGAAGGCGGTGTTCATCATCACGCTGCTCCGGCTGCCTCCCAATTCGCCGTTTGCTGCCACCAACCTGGCGATGGCGGCGATCAAGGTGCCCGTCGGGCCCTTCGCGCTCGGCACGCTGCTGGGCCTCGCGCCACGCACCGCGGCCGTGGTGTTCGTCGGGGCGGGACTGTCGCAACTCGACTTCTCGAATCGCCAGCAGACCGGGTTGTTTGCGGCGGGCGCGGTCGTGACCATGGCGGTCGTGGCCATCCTGGGTTGGATGGCGAACCGTGCGCTCAGGCGGGTCGAGGCCGCCGAGGGCGACGCCGAGCCGGGGGCCGAGGCGTGAAGGCCCCGCTCGACGGCCCCCTGCCGGCGAGCGCCGTCATCATCTACGACGGCGCCTGCGTGCTGTGCGCCCGTTCCATCCACTTCGTCGCCGTGCGCGACCGTGCCAGGGCGTTCCGCTTCACCGCCGCGGCGTCTGACGTGGGGCGTGCCCTGCTGGCCTACCACGGCCTGGATGCCGCGGACGGTGCAGGGACCCTTGTGCTCGTGGAGGCCGGCCGCGCCCACGTGCGCTCAACCGCCGTGCTGCGCATCGCGCGACGCCTGCCCTGGCCGTGGCGGGCGCTCGCACTCGGACTCGGCGTCCCGGCGCCGCTGCGCGACGGCGCCTACCGCCTCGTCGCCCGGTACCGCTATCGCTGGTTCGGCCGCCGCGACGCGTGCGACCTGCCGTCGCGCGAGGTGCGTTCGCGCCTGCTCTGACGTCGCGCCACGTTCCGTGGCACCGGCGGCGGTTCCCGGGCAGCCCGAGGGCCAGGGGCGGCCGATCATGACGCGCCCAGCGCAGCCGCGAGGCGGCGCTGGCGTGGTCGCGGCTACTACAATGCGCGTCATGGACTCCCGTCGCCGTGCATGTCCACTCGTCATCATCCTCAGCATCGTCGCTCTCATCGTCTCGCTGCATCCGGTCACCGCCGACGCGGCCACGCGCGTACCGGTGCGCGTCGAACGGCATGCCGTTGGCGCGCCCCTGACGTTCGGCCTGCCGTTGCCCAAGGGGCTCGTGCATTCACCCGATCACGTGCGGGTCGTCGATCCCGATGGCCGCGAAGTGCCGGCACAGGTCACGGCCGTCACCACCTGGGAGCCGGTCGACCCGAGCCTCAAGTGGATCTGGGTCTTCTTCTTCGCCGGGCAGGCCGATCGCTACACGATCGAAGTTGGCGACGACGTGCGCCGCGCGCCCACGGTGCGCGACCCGCTCCATCCCGACCTGCAGGTCGTCAACAGCCAGCGTGATCGGGGTTCGCTGGAGTTCACGGCGGGCCGTCTGCACGTGACCGTGAAGCAGGGCGACGGCGGCTTCATCAGCGAGGCGGCCCTCGACATCGAGGGTGATGGCTTCGAAGCCGACGACGTGATCGCCGTGGGGCCGCAGTCGCGTGGCGGGTTCGTCGACCTGCTCGACGATGCCGGGCTCGACCCGGCCAGGGCGGTCGTGTTCAAGACGTTCATCGAGCGTGGATCTGGGCCGCTGCACGCGGTGTTGCGTGTCGAGGGCGAGTACCGCTACGGGCGGCCCGACAACCGGCCGACGCCGTTCGTGACCCGCATCCACGCGTATGCGGGGCAGTCGTACCTGCGCGTGCTCCACACGTTCATCTACACGGGCACGCCCGACAAGCACGTGCCGCTGCCGGGCGAGTTCCCGCACGTCGCGACCCAGAAGGACTCGCTCACGAAGGGCGACCCCGCCGACCAGGGCGTGACGCAGCCCGACGATCGCATTGCCTCGATCGGGCTGGGGCTCACGGCCCGGCTCGGTCCTGCAGCGGTCGCGACGACCGTGGTGCGTCGTGGGGCGTGGTGGTCGCCTGGTGCGGCGGCGCGCGTGACGGCCTCGCGTGGCGACGGCGTGTTTTCGGTCGTGCAGGACGGACCACGCACCGACGGCGTGTCGGCGGCGCCGCCTCCCGAGTCGCCGGCGGATCGCCGCCAGGGGGGATTCGCCGCCACCGTGCGCGCCGGCGACCGCACCCTGGATCGGGCCGAACGCGGCGACGGCTGGGTCGATGTGTCAGACGGCAGCCGCGGCATCGCCATCGGCATGAAGGCCTTCATCGAGGAGTATCCGAAGGAGATCCGGTTCGATCCGGCAACAGGGCAGTTCGACGCGTTTGCGTGGTCGCCCAGCGTTGCGCCCGCGAGCTTCGCGCGCATGGACACGAAACCCGGCGCCGAAGGGTCGGTCGAGAACTGGGCGCAGGGGCTGGCCAAGACCTCGGAGTTCGTCCTGTACTTCCACGACGGACGTGCTCCCGCCGATGACGTGGCGGCGACCATGCGCCACGTGCTGGCGCCGTCGGTGGCGCACGCCGAGCCGTCCTGGTACGCGTCGAGCGGCGTCTACGGCCGCTTCGCGGCCCGCGGCGCGAATCATCCGGGGCTCGAGCGTGCGCTCGACTACAAGTTCGACTGGGTGCTCTTCAACCAGCAATGGGCGCCCTGGTTCGGCCTGTTCGACTACGGCGACGTCAAGGTGCGCTACGACGGCAAGTGGGACATGTGGGGGCACAACGAGCCGGCGCAGGACTTCGAGGTGTGGATGCAGTTCATGCGCACGGGCGACGTGCGCTACTTCGATGCCGCGCAGGCGTTCAGCCGCCACACGATGGATGTCGACAACACCCATTGGCCGGCGGGGCCGCAGTATCGCGGCGACTCGAACCAATCGGTCGACTGGTTCACGAGCCAGGCGGGAGATCCGGCCACGAAATGGCTGGGCGTCGGGCGCCGGCATTCGTCGCAGCACTGGATGCACATCCTGAGCGCCCACGTCTGGGTGCAGGGCTGGATGGCCGACTACTACCTCGCCGCCGATCATCGTGCGCTCGATGTCGCACGCCAGACAGCCGACATGCACCTGCGGCGGATGTGGGGCGAGCACGAGTTGACGGGGCGGCGCCTGTACCTGGCCGCATGGAACCTCGCCGAGGTGTATGACGCCACGAAGGACGACCGCTACAAGACCGATCTCGACGATCGCGTCGCGCGCATGCTGCGCCTGCAGCGCGCCGACGGCGACACCGTGGCGATGGAACGCTACGGCTACGCGCAGGTCTACGCGACGCACGCGCTGCGCCGGTACTACGATCTCACCGCAAGCGCGGCCGTGAAGGACGCGCTGGTGCGCCACGCGCGGCGCGAGCGCGACGTGCCGTCGCTGAACCACTGGATGGAGTCGTTCCTCGCGTCGCTGCACGCGCTGTCGGTGGGGTACGAACTGTCGGGCGAGCCGTCGTTCCGCGACGCGATCGTCGCGCGTGTGGCCTTTCTGGAGACCGACGCGCTGCCGCGCCCGATCGACGACGCGTCGTGGACACAGGCGACACTGGCCGCAGCCCTGCAGGCGACGGATCACGTGCCCGATGCGCCAGACTGGTATCGTCGCGAATTCCCGGCCGCCGCGCGCGCCCGGACGGCCAACTGGGATCCCGCGCACGGCCTCCGGTTCTTCGGGTGGACGACGGGACACGGCCTGCCGTGGGCGCTGGCGGCGCTCGACGCGACGGGCGCTACGGCGTCTGCACGACCAGCGACGCCGCCTCGGCGGCCGCGTGCGGCGCCTCGTCCGGCGTCAGCCCCACCCGCCACGCCGCGTGGCCGATGACCCGTGCCGGGCTCCAGCCCGCGCGGCGGAGGTCACCGACGCCGGTGTCGCGGTTCGACTTGCTCAGCTTGTCGCCGTGCGCGTGCCGGATCAGCGGGTGGTGCACGAAGACCGCCGGCGCCGGGCGGCCCAGCAGGCGCCCGAGCTGGATCTGCCGGCCGGTCGAGTCGAGCAGATCCTCGCCGCGCACGACGAGGTCGATGTCGTGACGCAGATCGTCGACCGTCACGGCGAACTGGTACGTCCAGCAGGCGTCGCGGTCGACGAGCAGCAACGCGCCGCATTGCGCGCGCGGTGCCTGCGCCTGGAGCCCCAGCCTGCCATCGTCGAACGTCTCGCAGCCCTCGCCGAGCGCGAGCCGCAAGCTGCGTCCCGGCGCCTGTGCGAGTCCCCTGGCCGCGCATGTCATCGGATACGGAACCTCGGCGCCCGCCGGGGCTGGAGCCGTCGCCTGGATGTCGCGTCGCGAACATTCGCACCAGAAGAGGGCGTGGCCTTGGGCGCGCAGTTGCGCGAGCGCGTCGTCGTAGGCGGGCGTGTGTGCTGACTGCCGCCAGGCCGGCTGTGCATCGAGCAGGGGCGTGGCCTCGAAGCCCAGCCAGGCCAGGTCATCCAGGATCGCTTCGACGTACGCGGGCCGGCATCGCGCGCGGTCGTGGTCCTCGATGCGCAAGACGACCTCGCCGCCGAGCGCCCGCGCGAGCCCCCACACGTAGAGGGCGTTGACCACGTGCCCGAGGTGGAGGAAGCCCGTCGGCGACGGCGCGAACCGGGTGCGCGGCCTCGCGGGCAGGCGCCGCCGCAGGCTCGCCACGTCGAGACGTGGGCTCGCCGTGAAGGCAACGCGGGGTGGCGGCGACGACGTCACGGTGCCGATTATCGCGCGAGGCGGACGTGGTGGTGCGGCGATGCGCCCGGTTCTCCCAGCTCGTCACGGCGCCGTCACGGCGTTCGGGCAACCTGAGGGCTGCTGAAGCGCTTCGGCGAGGGGCGGGACGCATTCTCCTCATTGACAATGCGGCTCATCTGCGGCACTCTCCCGGCGTTCCAGATTCTGGCGGCCGGGGAAGTCCTTCGGTGCGGCGTCCTTCTTTGTCAGGAGAACGACTCATGCGACGCGTGTTCGCGATCGTCCTGTTGTGCACCCTCGGCCTGGTGGCCGGGGCAGTGCCAGCATTCGCGCAGGCCACAGGGTCTGTGACCGGGTTGGTGACCGACGAATCCGGCGCCGTGCTGCCGGGCGTCTCGGTCGAGTTGACCAATGACGCGACCGGGCAGTCGCGGACCGCGGTCACCGAGAGCGACGGCTTCTACCGGGTGCCGCTGGTGCAGCCGGGACGCTACTCGGTCAAGGCGACGCTGTCGGGATTCCGCACCGCCATCCGCCAGGGCCTGACCGTCGAGGTCAACGGCACCGCGCGCGCCGACCTGCAGATGACCGTCGGGCAGGTCGAGGAGAACGTCACGGTCACCAGCGAGGCTCCGCTCGTCGAAACGTCGAACGCCACCATGGGCATCGTCATCGACCAGGAGAAGGTTGTCGACCTGCCACTCAACGGCCGGAACTTCACGCAGTTGGGCACGCTGATTCCGGGCGTCGTCGCGCCGCCCGCCGGGCTCGGCGGCCAGACCGGCGATGCCACTCCCGGCGGGTTCGGCAACGCTACCGGCGGCTTCAACGTGAACGGCATGCGCAACCAGTCGAACTCGTTCCTGATGGACGGCGCGAGCAACAACGACACGTTCAACACCGGCTTCGTGCTGCGTCCGCCACCTGACGCCATCCAGGAGTTCAAGATCCTCACCCACTCGTTCGGCGCCGAGTACGGCCGCAACGCGGGGTCGGTCGTCAACGTCGTGACCCGGTCTGGGACGAACCAGGTCAAGGGTGGGTTGTGGGAGTTCAACCGCGACGACAGCCTCCAGGCGCGCAACTTCTTCGCGCCGGCCAACCAGCCCAAGCCGGTGCTGCAGCAGCACCAGTTCGGAGCCGTGCTCGGCGGCCCCCTCGTCAAGAACACGCTGTTCGCGTTCGGGTTCTACGAGGGCTTCCGCAACAAGAGCGGCATCACGCAGACGCTGACAGTGCCCACCGACGCCCAGCGCCAGGGCAACTTCGGCAGCACCACGATTCGCGACCCGCTCACGGGCCTGCCATTCCCCGGCAACACGATTCCGGCCAGCCGGATCAGCCCGGTGTCGGCGAAGCTGCTGAGCGAGTTCATGCCCACGGCCAACGTCGGCGCGAATCGCTACACGGTGTCGCCCACCGTGCAGGACGACCGCGACCAGTTCGGCTTGCGCTTCGATCACCGCTTCAACGATCGCCACTCGCTGCTGGCGCGCTACATGTTCAGCCAGACCGAGCGCCTCACGCCGCGCACGGTGCAGCCGGTCGACCAGGTCGCCACCGCGCGCCTGCAGGACGTGATGGGGTCGCACACGTTCATCCTCAAGCCCAACCAGATCAACGTGCTGCGCGCGTCGTTCAACCGGATCTACGCGAACCCCGCCGTCACCAGCGGCCTGAAGAACTCGGCCTATGGCATCGGGTTCGGCAACACCAACGACCTGGCCGTCGGCCTGCCGTCCATCGTGATCTCGGGATTCCCGACGCTCGGTGATGCCCAGCAGCCGTTCGTCGAGCGCGTGAACAACGTGCTGCAGATCGCCGACGACTACACGTGGCTGACCGGCCGCCACAACATCAAGTTCGGCGTCGAGTTCCGCCAGGAGTTCATGAAGATCGCGTTCATCAACCGCCCGAACGGTGACATCACGTTCAACGGCAGCATCACGGGCAACGCGGCCGCCGACTTCCTGCTCGGCTACGCCTCGCAGGCGCGCGCGACGACGACGCAGGCGATCCAGGAGGGCACCGGCAAGGCGTGGGCCGGCTACATCCAGGACGAGTTCCGGCTCTCGTCGAACATCACGGTGAACGTCGGCGTCCGCTACGAGGTGACGCAGCCTTTCATCGACGAGAACGACGCGATCAGCGGCTTTTCGACCGGCACGCAGTCGACGAAGTTCCCGG
The DNA here is from genome assembly GCA_016789685.1 of Acidobacteriota bacterium. GTDB lineage: Bacteria > Acidobacteriota > Vicinamibacteria > Vicinamibacterales > JAFNAJ01 > JAEUQQ01. Next base: position 9,853 of record JAEUQQ010000358.1, read on the forward strand.
CGGCGCCGCGCGGCCTGATCTACCCGGGCGATCCCGGCGTGCCGCGGGGCATCATCCCGACCGACAAGAACAACTTCGCGCCGCGCATCTCGGCCGTGTGGGATCCCACCGGTACGGGCAAGATGAGCGTGCGCACGTCGTGGGGCATCTTCTACGACGCGCTGGCCGGGCAGGGCGACTTCTTCCAGAGCGGCGTGCTCGCGCCGCCGTTCACGCCGCTGGTCGAGATCAACTCGTCGGCCGCGTCGTTCGATCGCATCACGTTCGCCAACCCGCTGGGTACCTCGGGCGGCAGCGCCAACCCGTTCCCGCCGAACCTCACCATCATCGGCTGGGGCCAGGACTTCCAGACGCCGTACGCGATGCACTACAACCTCGGCGTGCAGCGGCAGGTGCTCGATCGCTTCGGCGTCGAGGTGGCCTACGTCGGCTCGCGCGGCTACCACCTGCCGATCTTCATGGAGATCAACCCCGGCGTGGTGAATCCCGGACAGACGACGCAGGGCGCGCGGATGATGCCGGCCTTCGCCCTGGTGCGGCCGACCTTCTCCGAGGCGCAGTCCTGGTACAACTCGCTGCAGACGAGCGTCCGCATGCGGCCGACCAAGGGCTTCAACTTCCTCGCGTCGTACACCTGGAGCCACGCGCAGGACCACGTGTCGGGCCTCAATATCGGTGGCGACTCGCGTCCGGTGCTGCCGGTCGTCCAGGGCGACGACGCGAGCATCGAGGCGGCACTGGCAGCCGAGAAGGGCGACGCCCTGTTCGATGTGCGGCATCGCTTCGTCTTCAGCTTTGGCTACGCCCTGCCCGAGCTCAAGGACAAGAGCGCCCTGACGCGCCTCGTGCTCGGCGGCTGGCAGGCCAACGGCATCGTCCAGGCGCAGACCGGGTTCCCGTTTACGGTTGTCGACAGCGTGCTCACGATCAAGTACCTGACGAACCGTCCCAACGTCACCTGCGATCCCAACGACGGGCCGAAGACGCCGGCGCAGTATTTCGACACGAGCTGCTTCACGCGCCGCTCGATTGCGCAGACGGCGCAGGGCGAGAGCAACCAGGAGCGCAACTCGGTGCGTGGCCCGGGGTTCAGTCGTGTCGACGCGTCGCTCTTCAAGACGTTCGGCATCCGCGGCAGCCACGAACTGCAGATCCGACTCGAGGCGTTCAACCTGCTCAACCAGGCGCGCTTCGGCCAGCCGACCAACAACATCACCTCGGCGACCTTCGGGGCCATCACGAGTGCCGAAGACGGCCGGATCATCCAGTTGGGCGTGAAGTACAGCTTCTGAGGTCGGGCGACCCCCTCGCGCGTCTGCGCGTGGTGGGGGCTCATCGTTCAGCGCAGAGGGCACGGTGTCGCGGCGACACCGTGCCCTTGCCGTTTTCGGGCTACGATGACGCTTTGGCCGCGACGGCCGTGCCCGCGTGGCGGGTCACCGGGCGGCGTGGGCACCAGCAGGAGGATGCATGTTGAACCAGGTGGTCGTTGACGCGATCAACGCGCAGATCAATGCGGAGTTGTCGGCGTCTTATTCGTACTTGGCGATGTCGGCGTATTGCGAGCGGATCAACTTCACGGGCTGCGCCAGGTGGTTCCGGATCCAGAGCGACGAAGAGCACGTGCACGCGATGAAGCTCTTCGACTTCCTGCTCGCCCGCGGCGCGGCCGTCCAGTTGACGGCGATCGGCGGTCCGCGGAACGACTTCGGGTCGGTCCTCGAGGTGTTCGAGACGGCCTACGCGCAGGAACAGCGCGTGACGGCGCAGATCAACCAGCTGTACGAGGTCGCGTTTGGCGCCAAGGCGTTCGACACGGTCGTGCAGATGCAGTGGTTCGTCAACGAGCAGGTCGAGGAAGAAAAGACGATGCGCGAGGTCGTGGCCCGCATGGCCATGATCAAGGACGACCCCGCATCGATGCTCGACATGGACCGGGAACTCGGCGCCCGCACGCCAGAGGCCGGCGGCGCCGAAGAAGGCGCCTGAGGGCGCAACGCGTTTCGTGCCACCCGCGTCGTCGCGGCGCGGGTGGGCACGCCGCCCGCCACTCGGCTATGGACGGACCGTCCCGTCAGCGGTCCACAGGAACAGCTTCCGGGCGGTGCCGTTGCCGTCCTTGAACTCGTCGATCTTCTCGGGCGTCCAGTCGCCCATGCCGAACGACTGCGAGACGATGCGCGAGCCCGGCTTCAACTGCCGCGTGAGCAGCGGGCGCAGCTTCATGTTCGACGACGACAGCAGGTAGAGCGTCACCACGGTCGCATCGCTGACATCGGCGGTGAGCGCATCCTGCAGCCTGAACTTCACCAATCGCTCGACGCCTGCACGCTTCGCGTTGGCTTCGGATTCCGCGATGCGATCGGGATCGATGTCGATCCCGACCCCACGCGCACCGTACTTCCGCGCCGCCGCGATCACGATGCGCCCGTCACCGCAGCCGAGGTCGTAGACGACGTCGTTCTTGCCGACGTTGGCGAAGGCCAGCATGCGGTCGACCACGTCGTCTGGCGTGGGGACGTAGGGAGCGAGTGTGGGTGTCTGGGCCTGGAGGGGCGGGAGCGACGGGCGATGGCCGACGAGCAGGGCGACGGCGGTCAGCGCCAACACGGCCAGGGCAACGAGACGCGACGAGCGCAGGGCAGGCATGGGGTGCGGGCTCCTTGGGGACGCGCAAGGGCCACTATGCCATAGACGGCCGCCGGGCCGCGGTGGCCGTTGACCACGTCACGTGCGCGGGCCGGCGGCTGGCAGGCTCGCGGGCACGACGCCATGGCGGATGGTGCGTCGCAGGGGCGGGGTGGGCGTCTGCGGGGGGCGGGTGAGGACAGTCTGAGAGAGGCAGCGTTCTGCGGATTCGTCTTTTTGGATGGGCGTCCAATTCTTGGGAGTGGCTGCAACCTGCTGTTTTTGCAATGTTTGCGGGGGCGACGTGTACGCAGAAGTCGCAAATGCGGATGTTTTTGTAGGCTTTTGGCCCGAAAGCGCGTATACTTCCGTCGTTGTCTAGGTCCCGTCACTCCTCTTCACACTCCACCGTTTCCACGCGTATCTGCTGGGGGACACGTGACATTTCAGGTCAGTGACAAGGTCATTTACCCGAACCACGGGCTCGGCGTAGTCGAAAGCATCGAAGAGAAGACCATCGCCGGCACTACCATGAGGTTCTACCGCTTGCGGCTCGTCGCGAACGACACCACGGTGCTCGTGCCCGTGGACAACGTCGAAGGCGTGGGACTGCGGCCAGCGGTTGAGAACACGGAGGTCTGCAACCTGTTTTCGCTGCTCGGTGACGGACGCATCGACAGCCACCAGAACTGGAAGGGGCGCTTCAAGGACAACTCCGATCGCATGCGCTCGGGGAACATCCACGATGTGGTCGAAGTGCTCAAGAGCCTGACGCACCTCAGCAAGTCCAAGAGTCTCTCGTTCCGTGAGAAGCGCATGCTCGACCGGGCACGCTTCCTCGTCATCTCCGAACTCTCCGAGGTGACGCACGAACCCATGAACATCGTCGAAGAGAAGGTGGATCAGGCGCTCCAGAAGTGCCTGCTGCAGCCGATCCACACCAAGGTCATCGCCAAGGCGCCGGCATTGCCGGTGCTGCCGCCGATGCCTCCTCCGGCTGCCGTTGTGGCCAAGGCGGGCAAGCCGGTGGCCACGGCGCGCCGCGCGGTGCGGGCGTCGTAGGGCGAGCGGCCGCACCATCGAACGACCCGGGCCCGGTGTGCCTCGCGAGCGAGGCGCCCGGGCCTTTCTTCTGCCTGCCAGGGCCGCCCTCCGGTGCTGACCACCGACGTGCCGCCCCCGTGGGCATGGAGACGACGTGATCGCAACCACTGTCGCGGCCGTCCGCACGGTCGCCGCTGTCAGCTTCATCGCGCTCTACGTGCTCGTGTTCGCCCCGCCGGGACTCATCTGGGCGGCGATCACCGGCCGCCCCGACCTGCTGTACTGGCTGGCGTTCGGGGGCGTGCGTGGCGGGCTGTGGCTGGCGGGCATCGGGCACGCCGCCGAGGGGCACCAGCATGTGGATGGCTCGCGCCCGACCGTCTACTGCGTGAACCACGCGAGCAACGTCGAGCCGCCCATCGCTTACCGCTACCTCTACCCGGTGTTTCCGCACCTGGTGGCGATCTACAAGAAGGAGCTGCGGGCGCTGCCGCTGCTGCCGCGGGTCTGGGACGCGGCGGGCTTCGTGCCCATCGATCGCACCAACCGCATGCAGAGCGACCGCGCCATCCAGAACGCGGCGGCGCAGGTCCGCGAGCGGCGCAAGTCGTTCCTCGTCTTCCCCGAGGGCACGCGCAGCAAGACCGGCGAACTCCTGCCGTTCAAGAAGGGCGCCTTCATCCTGGCCATCCAGGCGCAGGCGCCGATCGTGCCCGTCGCCATCATCGGCGGCCGCGCCGCCATGAAGAAGGGCAGTCGCCTGATCTGGCCCGTCCGTGTGCGCGTCTGCTTCGGCGAGCCCATCCCGTCGACGGGCTACACCGTCGACCAGCGCGACGCCCTCATCGAGGTCGTCCGCGCCCGCATGATCGCCCTGCTCGAGTCCTGACCCGCCTCCCCCGGTTGTCGCCCCGACCCCTGCAGCTGATGAGGGTCTGACCCCAATTCAACCAGTCGCCGTGCTCAAGGCGCCCTGTCGGCTCGATTCCGGCCACGAATCGCACCCTGGCGACTGCGGCGGGGGAAATTCGCGCCAATTGGGGTCTGACCCGAATTGGCGGGGAATTGGTGTGGAGCGGCGGAAAAGGGAAACGCGAGGCTGCGACGGGGTGGGCGGCGGCAGGGCGCGTCGGCCGGCTAGCCGCCCAGGGTGAAGCTGAAGGTGTGCGGGACAAGAGCCGCGCCGTCGGGGGCGAGGATGCCGTCTGTCAATTCCACCGTCACCGTACGGAATCGCTCGGGCGCATCGATGAACCGCAGCTCGATGATGCGCGAGCCATCGAGGTACGCGACCGAGACGGGGAGTGCGGCCGAGGCCCCGCCGCCGGTTGGGCCGGCGTAGCTCACGCGCAGGTTCCCGGCGATGGTGTCCTTGTTGATGTCGCGCGAGAACTGGATGCGCACCCGCGTCGGCGCCTCGACGTCGGTTTCGCCGTCGGTTGGCGTCGAGAAGATGACCTCGGGCGACGGACCACGGGTCGGGACGCGCACCACCGGCTCCGATGGCGGCTGCTCCTGCGGCGCCGGAGCGGTCCGGATGGCCGTGGCGACCAGGAACACCACGCCGCGTTCGGCGCGCACCGTGCCCGCGACCTCGAGCCACACGTTGCTGTCGATCCGCGAATCGGGGTTGAGCTCGAACCCGTCACCCTTTGGCTTGCGCCCCGAGACCCAGACCGAGGCGTCAGCCGCCTGCAGCACCCATTCGTCGCGGTGCGCCCCTGGCGCCGTCGGCTGATCGCCAAAGAGGTTCCGCCCACGGAAACGGCCTCGCACGGTCACGTTCTGGTCGACGTACCGCAGCGGGTCGAGTGCCAACGCCCGGATGGACGGTGCGGGAAACGTCGGCGCGTCATCGACGCGCGTTGGCACCAGCAGCAGCAACTCGCCGACGCTGGGCCACGGCTTCTCGAGGCGCGACTGCGACAGCCGTGCGGCGTCGATGTCTGCCAGGCGCGGGTCGGTCTGCTCGAGGCGGCCGACGTCGAGGAACACGCCGCTGACCTCGACGGTCGTCGTCGATTCGTTGAGGCTGTCGGCCTCGCGCCCGGCGAGCAGCAGGTCGCGGTCGCGAGCCGTGATGACGTTCATGATGCCGCGCCGCGCGATCGTGCCGCGCACGCGCACGGCCTGCGTGTGGAAGAACGCGGGATACGCCACCAGCGCGTCGACGGTGGTCGCCCGGCGCGTGCCCGCCGGAGCGCTGCGCGGTTGTCCCGCAGCCGGAGGGAGGCTGGCGCCCGTCACGAGGACGAGCGCCAGCAGCACGAGCGCGGTCTTACGACTCCACATTGCGGAGGGCGCGCCGCACGAGCGACCCACACAGCGCGGCGAAGACGCCGACCGCGATGAGCGTGCCGGCCGGGTCGCCGAGCGATTCCTGGAGGCTTTCGCCGTAGTGGCCAAGTCCCAACTCCAACTGGGCGATGAACACGATGATCAGCCCGGCGATCGACCCCCCGGCGACCAACCCCGTGGCATACAGCATGCCCGATGACACTTCGCTGTCGTCGGCCTTCCCGCGGATGCGATCCGCGAGCCACTTCATCGAGCCCCCGATGAAGATCGGGAAGGTCGTCGAGATCGGCAGGTAGGCCCCCACCGCCCACGCCAGGCCGCTCACGCCGCACAACTGCACCATCGTCGCCAGCGCGGCGCCGACGAAGATGAAGCCCCACGGCAGGTCGCGCGACAGCACACCCTGGATGATGGTCGCCATGAGCGTGCCCTGCGGCGCCGGCAGGCGCTCAGAGCCAATCGGGCCCCACGTCGAGGTGTGCATGAACATCAGCGTGAAGCCGATGACCGCCACCGAGACGAGCACGCCGATGACGAGCCCCATCTGCTGATGGATCGGGGTCGCGCCGACCAGGTAGCCCGTCTTCAGGTCTTGAGACGTCGCCCCGGCGTTGGCGGCCGCAATGCAGACGATGGCGCCCACCGACAGCGCGGCGGCCTGCGCGGCGGCCTGCTGCGACGGGTCGTCGGCCCAGCCGGCCACGACGAAGATGAGGCAGGTGCCGAGCAGGGTGGCGATCGTCATGCCCGAGATCGGGTTCGACGAAGACCCGATCAGGCCGACGATGCGTGACGACACCGCGACGAAGAAGAAGCCGAAGACGACGATCAGCAGCGAGACCAGCAACGACCACGGGAAGCCGACCGGCATCTTCTGGATGAACGGAATCAGCACGGCCATGGCGACCGAGCCGAAGGCGACCCACGTGATCGGGATGTCGCGCTCGGTGCGCAGCAGGCTCTTCGTGCCGTCGTTCCCGGCACGCATCTCGCGGATCGAGTCGCGAATCGAGGCGTAGATGGTCGGCAGCGTGCGCAGCAGCGTCATGAGGCCTGCCATGGCGACGGCGCCGGCCCCGATGTAGCGGACGTACGCGCGGTAAATCCACTCGGCCTGGTTCCGGCTCTCAATCCACGCGGGGGTGAAGCCCAGCTTGGCGAGGTCGGCCTTGATCGTCTCGTCTGGCACCAGCATCGAGAGCAGCGGGATGATCGCGAGCCACGACAGCACGGACCCCGACACCATGATGCCGGCGATGCGCGGGCCGATGATGTAGCCCACGCCCAGGTACTCGGGCGTGATCTCGCTGGTCAGGCGGGCGTTCTTCCAGGCGGCCAACGGGCCGGTGTTGATCAGGACGGGGACTTCCTTCCACAGCGCGAACAGCTTGTTGCCGATCGAGTAGGCGAGGGCCGTCCAGAACCCGGCGAACACCGTCTTCGCCATGGCGCCGCCCTTCTCGCCGGCGATCAGGACTTCGGCGCAGGCCGTGCCCTCCGGGTACGGAAGCTGGCCATGCTCCTTGACGATCAGCGCCCGGCGCATCGGCACCATCATCAGCACCCCCACGATGCCGCCGACCGCGGCGAGGGTGACGATCTGCACGATATTGAAATACTCCTGCGCTCCGCCGCTCGCGATGAACAGGAAGGCGGGAATGGTGAAGACCACGCCGGCCGCAATCGACTCGCCGGCCGACCCGATGGTCTGGACGATGTTGTTCTCGAGGATGGTCGAGTTCCCGACCTTCTTGAAGACCGCGATGGCGAGCACCGCGATCGGGATCGAGGCCGACACGGTGAGCCCGGCCCGCAGGGCCAGGTACACCGTGACCGCTCCGAAGATGATCACGAAGATCGAGCCGAGCACGACGGCCTTGACCGTGAACTCGGCGACGTCGGTGCGTGATGCGGGAATGAACGGGGTGAACGCCTTGTCGGTGCCCCCCGGCGTGCCGCTTGCGGGCGGATGGTGAGCCATGGCCGCGCATGTTACACCGAAGCGGGCCACACCCGGCGCCAGCGCGCGCCCCGCGAGGGGGGCGCCAGAAACGCCGCCCCCAAAGTGCCGCCGAAGGGTAGAATCAGCACGATCACGTGCCCGACACGCCACGTCCCCGACAACCCGCCGAGCAGATCTCCGAGCTCACGACGGCCCGCCTGTCGCTCTACCTCCGCTGCCTCGAGGCGATGGATGCCGAGGGGATCCGGACGGTCTCCTCGCTCGGCCTCGCGGACCATTGCAACCTCAATGCCGCGCTGGTGCGGAAGGACCTCGCGTACTTCGGCGAGTTCGGCGTCCGCGGGGTCGGCTACTTCGTCAAGCACCTGAAGCGGCACCTCAAGATGATCCTCGGGCTCGACCGCCACCAGCAGGTGGTCATCCTCGGCGCCGGCAACCTCGGGTTCGCGCTGGCCGACTACCCGGGGTTCCGGGCCGAGGGCTTCAACGTCGTCGCGATGCTCGACACCGACGAGGCCAAGGTCGGGACCCGGTCGAAGAGCGGCGTCGTGGTCTGTCACATGCGCGACCTCGAGCAGATCGTCGCCCGCGACCACATCGACATCGGCGTGCTCGCGGTGCCCCACGGGGCGGCGCAGGCCGTGATCGACCAGGTGATTGCGACGGGCGTGCGGGCGATCCTGAACTTCGCGCGCGGCACCCTGCGCGTGCCGCCGCACGTCAAGCTCAAGTCGGTCGACCTGAGCGTGTCGCTCGAATCGCTGTCGTACTTCCTGGCGCAGAGTGGAGACCCGAATGGCTAAGCCTGCCCTCACGCACGTCGGCCGCGACGGCGCCCCCGCCATGGTCGACGTCAGCGCCAAGGCCGTCACGTCGCGCGAGGCCGTGGCCCGCGGGCACGTGACCGTGTCGGCGGCGGCACGGCGCCTCGTGCGCGCCGGGGGCGTGAAGAAGGGTGACCCGTTGCACGTGGCCCGCGTGGCGGGGATCATGGCTGCCAAGCGTACGGCCGACCTGATTCCCTTATGCCACCAGCTCGCGCTCTCGAACGTCGAGGTGACCATTGCGCCGTCGCGCTCGGGATTCACCATCCGCGCACGCGTGCGCACGATGGCGCAGACCGGCGTCGAGATGGAAGCCCTCGTCGCGGTGTCGACGGCCGCACTGACGATCTACGACATGCTCAAGGCCGTTGACCGCGCGATGGTCATCGGGGAGATCTGCCTCGTCGAGAAACGCGGGGGCCGCAGCGGCGTCTACCGGCGACACCGTAGGGGCGCATCATGATGCGCCCCGGCGCGCCGCATCATCGGGAGGGCGCATCATGATGCGCCCCGGCGCGCAGCACCAGCGGGAGGGCGCATCATGATGCGCCCCTACTCGAACATGCGGCC
>JAEUQQ010000643.1 GCA_016789685.1 Acidobacteriota bacterium
CTCGGCCTACGTCTGGCGCGGGTTCGTCCTCGTCGACGATGCCGCCCTCCAGCCCAACGCGTGGCTCAAGGTCGGCAACCTCACCCTCACGTCGTGGATGAACGTCGCCTCGACACGCCCCAACGGCGACCACCTCACCGAACACGACTTCACCGCCGACTACACCGTCGCCCGCGGCAAGACGTCGTTCTCGGCCGGCTACGTCAACTACCTCTTCCCCGACCTCGACACCGACCGCGTCTCGCACGAGATCTACGCGGGCGTCGCGCACGCCAGCTACTTCGCGCCGTCGCTGCGCGTCTACCACGACGTCCACGTCGGCTCGGGCACCTACGTCAGCCTCGCCGCCAGCCACACCTACGCCCTGCCCTGGCGCGACACGGCCCTCACGCCCGGCCTCGCCCTCGGCTACAACCACCGCCAGTGGATCGACGACTCGACGTTCAGCGACCTCGCCCTCGGCCTCAAGGCCAGGGTGCCCACGCCGCTGCCGCGCGTCGCGCTCACGCCGTTCGTCACCTGGTCGCGATCGCTCGCGACCGCGCACTTCCCCAGCCGGCTCGTCTACGGGGTCGGCATGTCGGTGCAGTAACTCTCGGTCACTGCCCCCGGATCCAGGACCCGCATCATGCGTAACCTGTCGTTCAGCACGCGCCTCTTCGTCCTCACCGCCACGCTGCTCGCCGCCTCGGTCGTCGTCGGCGTCATCGGCATCGTCGGCCTCGGCCGCACCAACGCCGGACTCGAGACGGGCTACAACGACCGCGTCATCCCGCTCAAGCAGCTCAAGCAGATTGCCGACGCCTACGCCGTGTCGGTGATCGACGCCGCCAACAAGGCCAACGCCGGCCTGATGAGCGCCGAAGAGACGCGCGCCGGCGTCGTCGCCGCGCAGGGCGTGATCGCGAGCAACTGGAAGGCCTACATGGCCACCACCCTCACGCCCGAGGAGTCGCAGCTCGCGCAGCAGGCCGAGACGCTGTTCCGCGCCGCCGATGCCTCGGTGGCGCAGCTGCTCGCGCGCCTCGACGGCCGCTCGGGCAGCCTCGCCGGGACCTTCGGCGAGTTCGACGGCCCGCTCTACGCCACGATCGATCCCATCAGCAACAAGATCGGCGAGCTGGTCGAACTCCAGCTGCGCGTCGCGCAGATCGAATACGAGGCCGCACAGGCCCGCTACGCGTCGGCGCGGGCGTTTGCGATCGGGGCGGTGGTGCTCATCCTGCTGCTCGGCGGCGCGTTCGGATGGCTGTTGTCGCGCGACGTCTCGGCGACGCTGCACCACGTGAGCCGCCAGCTGCGCGAGGGCGCCGAGCAGGTGGTCGCGGCCTCGTCGCAGGTGGCCACGGCCGCGCAGACGCTCTCTGAGGGTTCGACCGAGCAGGCCGCGTCGCTCGAAGAGACGTCGGCGTCGATGGAAGAGATGGCGTCGATGACGCGCCGCAACGCCGCCAACGCGCAGTCGGCCGCGGGGTTGATGCTCGAGGTCGATCGCCGCGTGCAGGCGTCGAACCAGTCGCTCGGCGACATGGTGGCGTCGATGCACGCCATCCAGGAGTCGAGCCAGAAGGTGTCGAAGATCATCAAGACGATCGACGAGATCGCGTTCCAGACCAACATCCTCGCGCTCAACGCGGCGGTCGAGGCGGCGCGGGCGGGCGAGGCGGGTGCGGGCTTCGCGGTGGTGGCCGACGAGGTGCGCACGCTGGCGCAGCGCTCGGCGCAGGCGGCGCGCGACACGGCGAGCCTCATCGAGGAGTCGATGAGCCGGACGTCGCACGGCACGTCGACGGTGACGCAGGTGGCCACGGCGATTGGCGGCATCACCGAGAGCGTGACGACGGTCAAGGGGCTGGTCGACGACGTCAGCTCGGCGAGCGCGGAGCAGTCGCAGGGGCTCGACCAGGTGACGCACGCGATTGCGCAGATGGGAAAAGTCACGCAGACGACGGCGGCGACGGCCGAAGAGAGCGCGGCGGCGAGCGAGGAGCTGAACGCGCAGGCCGAGAGTTCGATGGTGGCGGTCAACGAGCTGCAGGCGCTGGTGGATGGCGCGGGGCGTGCTGCGGCGCTGGCGGCGTCGCGCGGCCTCAGGGTGGTGCACACGCGGCCGCCGGGGGCGCGCAAGGGTCCGCAGACGAGCGGCCGTCGCGTGGCTCAGGCCGGCGCGCACGACGACGGGCACGCCGCGACGGGGACGTTCGGCTCGTTCTGACGAGGCGAGGGGGGTCACATCTTTCATTGCAGCATTTTTCAAGACCGGGCACCGGGGTCAGGTCTTGCGTTTTGCTGCAATGAAAGATGTGACCCCCTCGCCTCGTCAGAACGAGCCGAACGTCCCCGTCGCGGCGTGCC
>JAEUQQ010000666.1 GCA_016789685.1 Acidobacteriota bacterium
CGCCGACGATCGTCTGGGTAAAGTCCGGCCCGATCGCGAGCACCTGGGTCGACGTCTGGGGCAGAGCTGATCGAGAGGCCGGAAGCGCTTGGAGGATCACCTTCGCTACGGATCATTCCACTCTGCCGTGGGCGAGAAAGCTCTACTTGCACGAGATCGGCCACATTCTCGGTCTGGCGCATGTGGACTGCACGCGGCCCAGCTTGTCCGACGACGAACAAACGCTCTGGCTACCGGCGCACGTGAGCACCTGGACGGTCATGATGCCAGGTTGGACGAGCGGTCGACCACAAGCGCTTGCGGCCGGTGACACGAACGGGACGCGCCACTGGTATCGAGAGGAGCCAAAATGACTCGAGAGCATTGTACGGCGCGACGCACGCGCGTCATGGAGGGGGTATGGTCAGCCACAGCGCTGGCCGTTCTTCTTGGCGCGTTTCCCGGTTCCAGCGCCTGTGGCAGGCCGGTTCCTCGTCACGGTACACAGCCTGAGGGTCCACCAGGCCTGCAGCTGTATGAAGCACCGGCGATACTCCGGTTTCGAGTCCCAGCGGCGCTCAGACACATTCCGCGACAGCAAGGCGAGGAGGGAGGTGTCAGGGACACATTCGAAAACGACTCCTTCTGGTTCAGCTCATCCCTCGATGATTACGGCCCAGACAGCACTGCCTTCGACGAGACCCCGCCTTTTCCCGGCACCCGTGCCCCGGCGCCAGACCGTGTGGAGATTGACGGCCTGATCGCATGGAGAGTCGCGTTTCGTTGGGATACGGGCGGCGTCGTGATGCTGGAGTTCCGCGACCTCGCCATTCGTGGCTGGGCGCCTAACGCGAGACTCCGAGTCTCGGCGAGGGCCGAGTCAGCTGAGGCTTTGGCTTTGCTCGACAGTGTAGTCGCGACAATTCAAGTGTTGCCTGGGAGGCCGTTCTCTGAGGTCCCCGTCCGCTGAGCTTCCGACCCGGAAGGCAACAAGCCACAGGTTGGGTCGTCGACCAGATAAGCACGGAAACGAGGGTCATCTTCATTGGCGGCTGCTATGGCGGCGACACCATCGCCTCGCTGTGGGACATCACGATGGAAACAGCTGACAGGGCTGTCGTGATCATGAAGGAAACGGGCACGGAGATCGATCTCCTGCGCTCCGCGTACGCCTGGGCCGTCATTGCCAACCAATTGGCGCATGGCAGGAGTGTGAAGCAGGCCGTCGAAGCCGCCGAGATGGCGTACCCGAACCAACCCTTCAGGGTGATCTCGAAGAACGGAGGACAGGGTGTTCGCCTCACAAGGAACCGCTAATTAAGGCCCTTGGGCTGTTCGTCTGCTGCCTCGCGTCGACGCGAATCGTCGATGCTACCGACCGGAAGGCGATGCACCCTCCGGCGCCGTCGTTCGACGTCGTGCGACGGCTGGTGCGCGCAACTCTGCCAGCTCCGATCACCCAGGGAGGCCCGAAGATCTCCATTTTGGTCAAGACACCGCTCAACCATCAGTGGCCACCTGAAGGCGCGGGCGTCGTCACCATCACGGTGGATCACTCGGGCGGCGGTGAGGAGGCCGTGCGCCAGCCGTACAAGGCACTCGCCTGGCACTCCCCCGACGGCGGTTGGACACTCACCGTCAGCGTCCCCGATCTGGCGGCTCCGGCGATCAGCATTCAGGACGAGGTCAATGAGCATCCCGAGTGGACCGACCGCGAAGTGCTCGCCGCCTGCCACAACGCGGGCGCCCAGTACTGCCCGGATGCCAAGCAGGACGCCCAGAAGGTCGTGGCGCGATTGACCGCTGCGCTGGCACAGGAGTTCGGCGCGGTGCAGGTGACCGACCTCAAGTCCGCAGGTCGTCCGCCATCGGGCGCCGACGGCGAGGTGCGTCCGTCTCGGTTCATGTGGGACGTATGGCTGGTATTCAAGAAGCCAGCAGAGTTCAGTTGGTGCAGTGTTGCGCTGGAGCCCTTTGAGGCTCGTGTCTTCTTGATTTCCTGCAGGGGCACACAACGGGGGCGGTGACGACTGGGCCAACCCGGGCGCCGCCCTCTGCTTCACCTGAGACCCCGACCTCGACCTTCCGGCGGCGTCGTGGAGCGTGTGTGCGCCCCGCTCGACGGTGTCGTACGTCTGCACGCACGCGGACAGCTGCCCGGAGCCGGTCGAGATGGCGAGTGAAGGTGTCGATCAGGTCGTGACGCGGAGCGCCACCTCGGGCACGCGTGCGCCCGCGACCGATACGCGGACGCTCTCGATTGACCGTATCCACTCGCCCTACCCCGTCGTGACACGCGCGGCGCGTCGTGCCGGAGTGTCGTTCAGTCGGTGGACGTGGCGAGCAGGGCGTCCGGCAGCGTGACCGTCCCGGGCGTGGCGATCGCGGCGTCGACGGCGCGCAGGAGATACGCGTGCGGATCGACGCCGACCAGGCGTGCGGTCTCACACAGCGTGTAGAAGAGCGCGGCGACCTGGGTGCCGCGCAGCGAGCGCGACCCGTAGTGGTTCTTGCGCCCGACGACGGGGCCGCGCAAAGCACGCTCGGCGGCATTGTTGTCCAGCGGGATGCGCGGATCGTCGACAAAACGTGTCAAGCCGTCCCAGCGCTCGAGCATGTAGCGGACCGCCTTGCCGAATTCGCTGCGGGGCAAACCGACCTGTTCGGTCGCCCAGCGCCAGATCTGATCGAGGATCGGACGCGAGCGCTCGTGTCGCAACTGCTGCCGCTGGGCCTGCGCCGCCGCCTCCCCAGGAAACGGTCGGGGGACGAGGCGCTCGATGGCGTACAGTTCGCCGATGTGCGTGCGGATCTCGGCACACGCCGTCGGCCAGTGCTCGGCCACCTCGTCAAACTTCCGTTTCGTGTGCGCCCAGCAGTGCGCGAGCTGCAGGTCGGGACCGGCGCGCGCGAGGACCTCGTAGACCGCATAGCCGTCGACGACCGCGGTCCCGCGATAGCCGCCGAGCACCTGGCGCCCTTCCTCCGCGGACTTGCCCGGCAGAATCCGATAGAAGGCCGTGTCTGGCGCGTACACGCTCCACACGGCGCCGGCGGCGGGCGCGCCGCCGAGCCGCGGCCACCGCGTCTCATCGACGTTGATCACCGGCGCGGCCAGCGCGCGCTGGCCGAGCGCCTCGTAGGTCGGCTCAAGATGCCGTGCGAGCGCCTGGATCTGATCCCAGAGCGTCTGCGAATCGACCGCGAGGCCCTCACGCGCCATCATGCGGGCCTGGCGCTCGAGCGGCAGATGGTCGGCGCACTTCGCGACGGCGACGCCCACCGCAAAGGTCGGACTATAGCGCCCGCCGGGGATCAGCATGGCCGGCCCCGGCGCGGTGACGACCGCGCCGTTGCACGCGCAGCGGTACTTCTGGCGGGCGTGCCGTTCGATCTGATAGGTCAGCTTCACGCTGGTGATGCGCTCGGTCGTCTCGACCTGGCCGGCCATCTCGACGAGCGTGCCGCCGCACGCGGGACACGCGCGGTGATCCGCGGGCAACGTATGCGCGATGTCGACGATCGGCAACGCGGGCTGCGGGCGCGGCCCGTGGCCCGGACGCGCCGGGCGTGGGGCCCCGGTCAACGCAGGCGGCGCCTCCGCGGGCGTCGGGGTGGTGCGCGCGGCGGCCAACTGCGCCTCGATGGTGAGCGCGAGCTGTTCGACGACGGGCTCGCCGCGGAGACGGGCGAGC
>JAEUQQ010000693.1 GCA_016789685.1 Acidobacteriota bacterium
CGGCCCGATGGCAATCGTGACGTCATAGCGGGGCGCGTACGGCAACGCGTCGCCGGCCTGCGACACCTCGCGCGTGTCGGGTCGCGGAAGCCCGCTGAACACGCCCCGCAGGTGCGCCGGCACCACGATCCGGGCGGGAAAGACGCGCTCCAGGTGGCCGAGGACGCTGGCGCGCGCATGGAGGCCCACCCCCGCGTCGTACGACACGCCGACAACGACGGGCAGGACGATCGTCGCCGGCCGGTTCCGGTACTTGCCGCGCAGGGCCAGCGCATCCTGCCCGATGTCGATCGGCACAAGGCGCGACGCGCGCCTCCGCACCGCCTCGATGTCGGCGTCGAGCGCCTCGGCCGAACGCCTCGGGCGCGAAGGGTCGTCGGCCTCGGCGGCGGCGTGGGCCCGGAGCCTCGCCGCCCAGTCGTCGACGCCTCGGCTCCACGCGTCGGTGCCGAGGTCGTAGGCCACGGCCGCCGGCCGTGGGAGTTGCGACGCATAGTGGTGCGGAGCCCGCGGGTCGGCCGGCCAGATCGAGCAGTCGAACCCGAGCTGCGTGAGGTGATCGTGCGTGATCCACGGCTGGCGGAGCGCGTCTGGCCGCGCCTCGACGCCGTGGTGCAGGCCCTCGAACGTCAGTTCGACGGCCGCGCCCTCTGCTGGCGACATCACGAGGCGCAGTTCGCGCTCATCGAGCGTGATGGTGCGGACGTCGTCGCTGGTGCGGTCGTTGCGAACGCTGCCGAGCATCGCGAGGTCGGCGAGGACGAGCGTGACGATGGCGACGAGCAGGCCCCGCCTCATGGCGTGTCAGCTCCAGACGCGCCGAGGCGCTGCAGCAGCCGGCCGGTCGCGAGGGCCGCACCTCCAATGGCCAGGAAGAAGAGCCACTGCGGCACGTGGGTGTGGGCCCACTCGACGTACTCGATGGCGAGCATCACGAGCACGAGCACCGCACCGCCGACGCTGACACCGAACCAGCGGCGGCGCGCGCCGGTCACGATCATCGTCAGGCCGACGAGGAAGGCGGTGATCGTGTACGACACCTCGATCGGCCGGGAGTCGGCCGCGGGCAGCCAGCTCATCGACCCGTTGACGCCGAGCATCGCGAGGGCCGCACCGACGAGGCCGAACCCGATGCCCCGCCACCACGGCGCGAAGTCAGCGCGAGCCGTCGGCAGCACTGAGACGGCGACGTACCCCATCCCACACAGGATGGCCGTCTCGGGGCGTCGCAGGGCCTCGGTCCACCATCCGCCCATCACGATGACAGGGATGGCCATGACGAAGGCGGCCAGGCAGAGGGCGCCCGCCACCAGGGTCGTGCGGCTGCCGTACCCGTAGGCGAGGGCGAGGCCCGTGACGCCGAAGACGAAGAGGGCGGCCGGGCCGGGCGTGAAGGCGAACACGGTGCCAAGGATTTCGACGTTGGCCACGCACGCGGCGAACGCGACGAGTGCGAGGACGCCGGTCAGGCGGTCGCGCCGCGGATGGTGCACGCTCCACTCGAGCGCGGCAAACGCCAGCGCCGGGGCCAGCATCGCGATGCTGACCTGGGCGGGGAGCACGAACCAGCCCCAGTAGCGCCTCAGGATGAGGATCACCGCCGCCGACAGGCCAACGGCGCCCACAAGGGTCGTGAGCCGCAGGCTGAACGAGAGCGAGTGCTGCGTAGCGGTGAGATCGACGTCGAACTGGCGGGCCGGATCCGGGTCGTCGCCCACGCGGCGGATTCTACCCCCGAACGCCCACCCCGGACCGGAACCGTGTGCTCGCGATTGCCCCCCAGCAAAACGCGGTACGGTTACCGGCCCGGTGCGAACGTCTCTTGGCGAGAGCGACAGCGGTGAATGCTCAGACCCAGCGCTGGTTGCGTTCGTGTTCGGCCTGCGTCAGGAACTGCTGCGTGCAGGGCCGGCAGATGGTGTGCGACAGCCTGGCCCCGCTCACGGGCTTGCGGCTCACCGGTTCGCCACACCACGAGCACACGAGCCTGGGCTGCGAGAGCGCGGCGTGTGCGAGGTGGTGCGCGGGCATCGGCGTCTGTGTAACGGTCGCGGTGTTCATTGTCGTGTCCTTTCGACAGCTCGACGGCGACCGCTCCCCCCAGAGCCTTCAATCGCCGTCACACCTGAATGCGGAGGACGACGGCAAATGTTGCAAAAGAAAAATTCTGAACAGACCCGGCCGGCGGGGCGGCGAGCCGGGGCTCAGCCGCGAAGGGCGCGCGTAATCCAGAGGCGGGCCAGGGCCCAGTCGCCATCGACCGTCCGCTTCGAGACGTCGAGCAGGCCGCCGATCTCCTGCGCGGTGAGTCCGCCAAACACCTTCAGCTCGACCACGCGGGCGGCGCGAGGCTCGCGCGCCGCCAGCGACTCCATCGCCGCGTCGAGGGCGAGGAGGTTCTCGGCGTCGAGGCCGTGCTGCGCCAGCGCATCGTCGAGGGTGACACGTTCGAGCCCTGCCCCGCGCTTCTCGGCGCCCCGGCTGCGTGCGTGGTCGACGAGGATCTGCCGCATGGCGCGGGCCGCGATCCCGAGAAACCTGGGACGGTCGGCATCGCGCAGCACCGTCTGGTCGACGAGCCGGACGAACGCGTCATGGACGAGCTCTGTCGCCTGCATCGTGTGGTTCGGGCGCTCGTGGCGCATCAGTCCGCCGGCGACGCGGCGCAGTTCCGGATAGATCGCCTCGAACAGGCGCTGCCCGCTCGCGGGATCGTCGGGGCGGTAGTCGTGCAGCAGGCGCGTCACGGTCCCAACGAGCTCGTCCGACATGGTGGGTATGTTACCTTTCTGCACCCCTCGTGCAGCTCTGCTGCCTCTGATGCCTCATGCCTGATCCGACGCGACCCAGCCTCCAGGAGATCCTGCTCGGGGCGGGCGAACGCGTGGGCGACGCGCGGCGTGACTACGTCCGCAACGCCTGCGGGGGCGACGCGGCGCTCGAAGCCGAGGTCTTGTCGCTTCTCGAATTCGACGATCGCACCCCGTCCATTCTCGATGCCGGGGGCCTCGGCCGTGTGGTCGAGCGCGTCATGCAGGCCCCGGCGCGCGCAGCCATGGGCCTCGGCGCGACGATCGGTCCCTACACGCTGGTCGATGTGATCGGCGAGGGGGGGATGGGCGTGGTCTACAGGGCGACGCAGGCGTTCCCGATCGCGCGCGATGTCGCGCTCAAGCTCGTCAGGCGCGGGTTCGACACCGACCGCGTCGTGTCGCGTTTCGAGACCGAGCGGCAGGTCCTGGCGCGGATGGACCACCCCGGGATTGCGCGGGTCTACGATGCCGGCGCCGCGCCAGACGGCAGGCCATACTTCGTGATGGAGCTGGTCGCCGGCCAGCCGATCACGACCTACGCCGACAAGGCGCGGCTGTCGGTGCGCGACCGCGTCGCGCTGCTGCGGCAGGTCTGCCTGGCCGTCCAGCACGCCCACCAGAAGGGTGTGATCCACCGCGACCTGAAGCCCTCGAACGTGCTCGCCGCCCGGCGCGACGATGGCCACGACGTCAAGGTCATCGACTTCGGGATCGCCAAGGCGACGGTCACCGACGACCGCGACACGCTGCTGACCCACGACGGCCAGCTCGTCGGGACGCCCGACTACATGTCGCCCGAGCAGGCGGGCGTCATCGATGCCGACGTCGATACGCGCACCGACGTCTACGCGCTCGGCGTGGTGCTGTACGAGCTGCTCGCCGGACGGCGGCCCCACGAGTTCGCCCGGGCGACGGCCGCAGACATCCAGCGGGTCTTCAACTCGGCCGAAGCCGATCGGCCCAGCACAGCTGTGACGACGGGACAGCGGCTGGCATGGTCGACCGAGAGCGTGCCCCCCGACGTGGTCGCCAAGGTGGCCGAGCAGCGGGCATCGACGCCGGCAAGGCTCAAGCGCGACCTGATGGGCGATCTCGACAACATCGTCCTGAAGGCGATCGAGAAGGCGCCCGACCGGCGGTACGCGTCGATGGAGCAGTTTGCCGACGACCTGGCGCGCTTCCTCGAGGGGCGCCCGGTCATGGCGCGGCCGGCGACCTGGTCGTACCAGGCGCAGAAGTTCATCCAGCGCCACGCGCTCGGCGTCGGGATTGCGGTCACGGGCGTGGTGTTCCTGACGGCGTTCGTG
This sequence comes from Acidobacteriota bacterium, assembly GCA_016789685.1. Classification (GTDB taxonomy): domain Bacteria; phylum Acidobacteriota; class Vicinamibacteria; order Vicinamibacterales; family JAFNAJ01; genus JAEUQQ01. The sequence goes on from JAEUQQ010000693.1 coordinate 4,121, forward strand.
GCGATGACCGTCATCCAGTCGAACCGGCTGGCGCGCGAACGCGACCGCGCGGTGGCGGCCGAGCAGCGCGCCCGGCTCGAAGCCGAAACGGCCAGCCGGACGGTCGACTTCCTGACCGGGATCTTCGAAGTCAACGATCCGTCAGAGGGACGCGGCAACTCGGTCACGGCCCGGGAGCTGCTCGACAAGGGCGCCAAGGACGTCGTGAGCCGCCTGACCGACCAACCGGCGTTGCAGTCACGCCTGATGGTCACGATGGGGAACGTCTACAAGCAACTGGGCTTGTACCCGCCGGCACGCGAGATCCTGCAGCGCGCCGTCGAGGTGCGCGAGCAGGCAGCCGACACGTCAGGCGCAGATAAGTCTAATGCCCTAGACGCCTTGGGTGACGTGTTGCGTCAGACGTCTGACCGGAAGCGTGCCCTCGAGGTGCTGACCCGGGCGGTCGAGCTGTCACGCTCAGACCCGGCGACGACCGAGGCGTCGCGGGCCAGCGCGGTGAACAACCTTGGCCTGGTCCTGCACGAGATGGGCGAGCACGACAAGGCAGAACCTCTGCTCATGGAAGGACTTGCGCTGCGAAGGCGCGTCCTCGCCGAGACGACGGGACCGGCCCGCGAGAAGGCGCTCGACCAGCTGGCGGGTTCGCTCAACAACATCGGCCTGTTGCTCAACGCCAAAGACCGTCTCGTCGAGGCCGAGGGCGTGATGCGTGAGTCGCTGGCGCTCAGACAGAGCGCCAAGGAACCACGCCCCGTGCGGCAGGCCTATACTCGAGTTTCTCTGGCAATGAACCTAATGCGCCAGGGGCGTTTCGTCGAGGCCGAACCGTTGTTGCGCCAGGCGATCGCCGACCGCCAGGACGCGCTGGGCAACGACCACGCCCGCACGATCGACGCCGTCTCGGAGCTTGCCAACGCCTTGCACGACCAGGGCCGGTATGACGAGGCCGAAGTTCAGTACCGTCGCGTGGTGTCATCGCGCGTAAACAGTGATGATCAGGCCAATTATGCCGTTGCCCTGAACAACCTGGCCTCGCTGCTCGAAGACCGCGGCGATTTCGGGGCGGCCCGGCCGCTGCTGGAGCAGTCGCTCGCGATTCGAAAATCGGTCAATGGACCAAAACACCTGTCAGTCGCAACGGCGCTAAACAACCTCGGCCGGCTGCACTTCAACCTCGCCAACTACCCGGTGGCCCGAGACCTGCTCGGCCAGGCCCTGGCCCTCAGGCGCGAACGACTTGGGGCAGACAACGTGCTGGTCGCCGCCACCCTGATGACGCTGGCACGGGTCAGTCATGCCGAGAAGCGGTGGGCCGACGCCGAGGCCACCTGCCGGGCCGCCCTGGTGGTCATGCGCGAACGGCTTGCGGCCAGCCACCCCAACATCGCTGCCGCCGAGGTCCTGCTGGGCCGCATCCTCATCGATGGTGGCAAAGCCGCCGAGGCCCTGCCGATGCTGACGCACGCGATCGAGGTCCGCTCCACCCCGCCTCCCCCGGCGGCGACGATGTGGCGGCTCGCCGAGGCCCGCCTGACGCTCGGCCGGGCGCTCGTCGCCACGGGGCAGGCAGAGCAGGGCCACGCGCTGATCCGCGACGCGGCCCCCCTGGTCGTCGCCAGCCCGTCAGCCCACATCGTCCTGAAGGCCGAAGCCCGCCGCGCACTGCCGCGGTAGGACGCCCCCGCTCCGCGCGCACCGGCGCGGTACCAGGGAGGGGGCTCGTGCACGCCGATCTTGATCACCGACTTCATTGGTCGTATATTGACTGGGCGCCCGTCGCATGGGCACCCGACAGGATCATCCGCATGAGCACGTCGACCGATACCATCGAGCAACTTGCCACCCAGGAATACAAGTACGGCTTCGTGACCGACGTCGAGAGCGAGATCGTTCCCCGCGGTCTCAGCGAAGCGACGGTGCGCGCGATTTCGCAGAAGAAGAACGAGCCCGAGTGGCTGCTCGAGTGGCGGCTGCGCGCGTTCAGGGCGTGGCTCGAGATGGCGGAACCGGCGTGGCACAACGTGCACTATCCGGCCATCGACTACCAGGACATCATCTATTACTCCGCGCCGAAGCCGAAGAAGCAGCTCGCGTCGATGGACGAGGTCGATCCCGAGATCCGCGCGACGTTCAAGAAGCTCGGGATTCCCCTCGACGAGCAGATGCGCCTTTCGGGCATCGCCGTCGACGCCGTCTTCGATTCGGTGTCGGTGGCGACGACCTTCAAGGACAAGCTCAAGGATCTCGGCATCATCTTCTGCTCGTTCTCTGAAGCGGTGCTCGAGCATCCCGACCTGGTGCGGCAGTACCTCGGCACGGTCGTGCCGCACACCGACAACTTCTTCGCGGCGCTCAACTCGGCCGTGTTCAGCGACGGCTCGTTCTGCTACGTGCCGAAGGGCGTGCGCTGCCCGATGGAGCTGTCGACCTACTTCCGGATCAACGCCAAGGACACGGGCCAGTTCGAGCGCACGCTGCTGGTGGCCGACGAAGGCGCGTTCGTGAGCTACCTCGAAGGCTGCACGGCGCCGATCCGCGACGAGAACCAGCTGCACGCGGCGGTGGTCGAGCTCGTGGCCCTCGACGGCGCGACGATCAAGTACTCGACGGTGCAGAACTGGTATCCGGGCAACAAGGACGGCGTCGGCGGCATCTACAACTTCGTCACCAAGCGCGGCAAGGCGATGGCGAACGCGAAGATCACGTGGACGCAGGTCGAGACCGGTTCGGCGATCACGTGGAAGTACCCGAGCTGCATCCTGCAGGGCGACAACGCGGTCGGCGAGTTCTACTCGGTGGCCGTCACCAACAACATGCAGCAGGCCGACACGGGCACCAAGATGGTGCACCTCGGGAAGAACACGCGCAGCACGATCGTCTCGAAGGGCATCTCGGCCGGCAAGGGGCAGAACACCTATCGCGGCCTCGTGAAGATCAACAAGGGTGCGGCCGGTTCGCGCAACTACTCGCAGTGCGATTCCCTGCTGATCGGCGATCGCTGCGGTGCGCACACCTTCCCGTACATCGAGGTCAAGAACCCCTCGTCTACCGTCGAACACGAGGCGTCGACGTCGAAGATCGGCGAAGACCAGATCTTCTACCTGCGCCAGCGTGGCCTCTCGACCGAGGACGCGGTCAACATGATCGTCAACGGCTTCTGCAAGGAAGTCTTCCGCGAGCTGCCGATGGAGTTCGCGGTCGAAGCGCAGAAGCTGCTCGGCATCTCGCTCGAGGGCAGCGTCGGGTAGGGGCGCATCATGATGCGCCCACCGGGCTGGCACCGGCCCACGAGGCGCGCGCAACCGCCACGGCGCACGGCAACCCGGGGGGCACACGGCATCCGGGGCACGGCAATCCGGGGGGCACGGCAATCCGGGGCACACGGCATCCGGGGGCGCATCATGATGCGCCCCTACATAGACACGTTACGGCTCATTCCATACACATCATGCTGCAGATCACGAACCTCCACGCCCGCGTCGACGACAAGAGCATCCTTCGCGGCATCAACCTCTCGGTGAAGGCCGGCGAGGTGCACGCCATCATGGGCCCGAACGGTTCGGGCAAGAGCACGCTGGCCGGCGTCCTCGCTGGCCGCGACGCCTACGAGGTCACCGATGGCTCGGTCACCTACAAGGGCCAGGACCTGCTCGAACTCGATCCCGAGGAGCGGGCGCGCGAGGGGCTGTTCCTCGCGTTCCAGTATCCCGTCGAGATTCCCGGGGTCAACAACGCCTACTTCCTCAAGGCTGCGCTCAACGCGGTGCGCACGCACCGCGGGCAGCCCGAACTCGACGCCATGGAGTTCATGGCGCTGGTCAAGGACAAGGCGAAGTTGCTCGACATGGATTCGGGCCTGCTGAGCCGCCCCGTCAACGAGGGCTTTTCGGGCGGCGAGAAGAAGCGCAACGAGATCTTCCAGATGGCGGTGCTCGAGCCCACGCTCTGCGTGCTCGACGAAACCGACTCGGGCCTCGACATCGACGCGCTGCGCATCGTCGCCGAGGGCGTCAACGCCCTGCGGTCACCCGACCGCGCCGTGATCGTCGTGACGCACTACCAGCGGCTGCTCAACTACATCGTGCCCGACTTCGTGCACGTCCTCTCGGAAGGCCGCATCATCAAGTCTGGCGGCAAGGAGCTCGCGCTCGAGCTCGAGGACAAGGGCTACGGCTGGATTGAAGCCGACGGCGCCGCCGTCGCGCGCGGGTAGGGGCCGCCACGATCATGGCCGTCGCAGAAGCCCACGACCTCTACCGCGCCCGCTTCGACGCCCTCGCGGCGCGACGCGAGGCCACCGATCCGATCTGGCTGGCACCCATCCGCGCGCGCGCGATGCAGCGCTTCGTCGCGCTCGGATTTCCGACGACCCGGCACGAGGAGTGGCGGTTCACGAACATCGCGCCGATCGCGGCGACGGCGTTCGCCGAACCGTCGATCACGGCGGTCGACCGCTCGACGATTGCGCCGTTTGACGTGCGCGGCATGTCGTGCACGCGGCTCGTCTTCGTCAACGGGCATTTCTCCGAGGCGCTGTCGTCGGCCGGGGCACTCGGCGCGGGTGTGCGCGCCACGAACCTGGCCACGGTGCTGGCCGTCGATCCGGGCCTGGTCGACCCGTACATCACGCGATGCGCCTCTGACGAGGATCAGGCCCTCGTGGCACTCAACACGGCGTTTGCGCATGATGGTGCCGTGATCCACGTCCCCGCGCGGACGGTCGTGCCCGACCCGATCCACGTCATCTACCTCTCGACGACCAGCGGCGCGCCGACGGTCTCGCACCCGCGCACGACGATCGTGGTGGGCGACCAGAGCCAGGTGAAGATCATCGAGAGCTACGGCGGCCCCGACGGCGAGGTGTACTTCACCAACGCCGTCACCGAGGTCGTGGGCGGCGCCGGGTCGCACGTCGAGCACGTCCGCGTGCAGCGCGAGAGCCTGTCGGCCTACCATGTCGCCAACACGCAGGTGCGGCTGGATCGCGCGGCGGTCTACGCCCAGCACAGCTTCGTCTTCGGTGGCGCGCTCGCCCGCAACGACATCGGGGCGTGGCTCGGCGCCGAAGGCATTCACTGCACGCTCAACGGCCTCTATCTCGCCAGCGGGACGCGGCTCGTCGACACGCACACGGCAATCGATCACGCCAAGCCGCACTGCGAGAGCCACGAGGTCTACAAGGGCATGCTCGACGGCGCGTCGCGCGGCGTGTTCAACGGCAAGATCTTCGTGCGCCTCGACGCGCAGAAGACCGACGCGAAGCAGACCAACAAGGTCCTGCTCCTCTCGGACGATGCGACGATCAACACGAAGCCGCAGCTCGAGATCTTCGCCGACGACGTCAAGTGCACCCACGGCGCGACCGTGGGCCAGCTCGACGAGACGCAGCTCTTCTACCTGCGCGCGCGCGGCATCGGCGAGGCGCAGGCCCGTGCGATGCTGGTGCACGCGTTTGCCAGCGAAGTGATCGACCACGTGTCGCTCGAGCCGCTCCGCGACTCGCTCGAGAGCACGTTGCTCACGTTGTTGCCCAAGGCGGCGTTGATCGGATGACGCCCGACGGGCAGGTTCCGCGCGGCTGAACGGTGTGGCCGGGACTGTTCCCGGCCCACCGCACCGGTGCCCCACACTGACATGCCTGTCCACACTCCCTCGCCGTTGCGTCGCCTCGATCCCGTCGCCCTTCGCGACGAGTTCCCGATCCTCGCCGAACGCATCCACGGGCATCGGCTCGTCTACCTCGACAACGCCAACACCACGCAGAAGCCGCGGTCGGTGATCGAGGCCGAGTCGAGCTACTACGCGCACGACAACGCCAACATCCACCGATCGACGCACCTGCTGAGCGAGCGTGCGACAAAGGCCTACGAGGGCGCGCGCGCCCGGGTGGCGGCGCTGATCCACGCGCCCGACCCGCACCAGGTGATCTTCACGCGCGGCTGCACCGAGGGCATCAACCTCGTGGCGCAGAGCTGGGGGCGCGCCAACCTCGGGCCCGGCGACGAGGTGTTGGTGACCTGGATGGAGCACCACTCCAACATCGTCCCGTGGCAGATCGTCTGCGCGCAGACCGGGGCCGTGCTGAAGGTGGTCCCCTTCGACGACACCGGGACGCTCGATCTCGACGCGTTCGACCGCCTGCTCGGCGAGCGGACGCGCTTCGTGTCGCTGATCCACGTGTCGAATGCGCTCGGCACCATCAATCCGGTCAAGGACCTCATTGCCCGGGCGCACGCCCGAGGCGTGCCGGTGCTCGTCGACGGCGCGCAGGCCGTGCCGCACATGCCCGTCGACGTCGTCGACCTCGACTGTGACTTCTACGCCTTCTCGGCGCACAAGATGTACGGCCCGACGGGTATCGGCGCGCTGTACGGACGCCGCGAACTGCTCGATGCGATGCCTCCCTGGCAGGGGGGCGGCGACATGATCGCGTCGGTGACGTTCGAACAGACGACCTACAACGTCGTGCCGTACAAGTTCGAGGCCGGCACGCCGAACATCGCCGGCGTGGTGGCCTTCGGCGCGGCGGTCGACTTCCTGCGGCAGTTCGACCTCGACGAGGTCGCGGCGCACGAGGCCGATCTGCTACGCTACGCGACTGACCGCCTCTCGACCGTCGGTGGCGTGCGCGTGATCGGTACGGCGCGCGACAAGGCCGGTCTCGTGTCGTTCGTGCTCGACGGCGTGCACCCGCACGACATCGGCACGATCCTCGATCGCGAAGGGGTGGCGGTGCGGACGGGCCAGCACTGCGCCCAGCCGGTGATGGACCGCTTCGGCGTGCCCGCAACGGTGCGCGCCTCGTTTGCGATCTACAACACGCGCGACGAGGTCGATGCGCTGGTCAGCGCGTTGACCGTCGTGCGCGAGGTGTTCGGCTAATGTCGGATTTGCGCGACCTCTACCAGGAGGTCATCCTCGACCACAACAAGCGGCCGCGGAACTTCGGCGTGCTCACGCCCGCCGATCACCACGTCGATGGCCACAACCCGCTGTGCGGCGATCGGCTCACCGTCTACCTGCGGCTCGAGGGCGACCGCATCGCCGACGTCTCGTTCGTGGGCACCGGGTGCGCGATCTCGAAGGCGTCGGCGTCGATGATGACCGACAGCGTCAAGGGCCGCACGGTGGCCGAGGCCGACGCGTTGTTCACGAGCTTCCACGACATGATCACGGCGCCGCCCGACGCCGCGGCCGCCGCGGCCGCCACGCTCGGCAAGCTGGCCGTGTTCTCGGGCGTGTCCGAGTACCCGACGCGCGTCAAGTGCGCCACCCTGGCCTGGCACACGCTGCAGGCGGCCCTGCACGCCTCGGCCGACACGGTCAGCACCGAATCCGGGGACTGACGCATGTTCTCGTTCTTCAAGAAGGATCCGAAGCCCGCCGCAGACGTCGGGAGCGCTCCGCCCACGGTCCAGGCCGACGCACCAGCCTCGCCCGCCGGCGTGGCCGAACTGCGCCCCGAGCCCGCGGTCGCCATCCCCGACCCACCAGCGGACTTCGACGTGTCGGCGCTGCTCGAGCCGTCGCCGACCCCGGCCGGACGGACGTTCGCCCCGGTGGTCGCCGACGCCGACGCCACCCTGGAACTCAAGCCGAAGATCGTGCAGGTGATCGGCACCGTCTTCGACCCGGAGATCCCGGTCAACATCTTCGAACTTGGCCTGGTCTACGACATCCGGGTCGGGGCCGATCGGCGCGTCTGGATCGACATGACGCTGACGAGCCCCAACTGCCCGTCGGCACAGTCGCTGCCACACGAAGTACAGTACAAGGCGAAGGCCGTCCCGGGCGTCACCGACGCGCATGTCGAGATCGTCTGGGAACCCCCATGGAGCATGGAGAAGATGTCTGACGCAGCGCGCCTGCAGTTGGGACTGCTGTGACCGCGTCGGCGCGCAGTGTGCTGGTCGTCCTCGGCGCCCTGCTGCTTGGCGTCCCCTGGTTCGCGACGTTCTACACCGACTGGCTCTGGTTCGGCGAGGTCGGCTACCAGCCGGTGTTCGTCAGGACCCTGGCCGCCCAGTCGACCCTGTTCGCGATCGGCTTCGTCATCGCGCTCGCCATCGTCGCCCCGAACCTCCTGATCGCGATGCGCAGCGCGCGGCGACGCGAGTTCGTCGTCGTCACGCCCGACGGCCCGCGCACCGTGTCGGTGGATCCCGCGCGCCTGACGCCGACCGTCTGGCTCGCATCGATCGTCGCCTCGGCCGCCTGCGCCAGCTACGCGCAGTCGCACTGGGACACGTGGCTGCTCTTCAGGAACGGCACGCCGTTCAACGCTGTCGATCCGGTGCTCGGCTACGACGCCGGCTTCTACGTCTTCACGCTGCCCTTCCTGCAGGCACTGCAGCGCCTCGGCCTGCTGCTGGCCGGCGGCACGCTCGTCGCCACCGTCGCGGTCTACGTCATGGCCGGCGCCGTCGGCATGAGCCCGCGTCGCGGCATCTACACCGACCCTCCCGCATCAACGCACCTCGCCGCCATCACGGGCGTGCTGTTCCTGTTGCTCGCCACCGGGGCCTGGCTCAGCGTCCCGGCGATGATGTCGCAGGTCTCGGGCATCATCCACGGTGCCTCGTTCACCGACGTGGCCGCCCGCATCCCCGCCCTGCGCCTGCTCGCCGTCGTCTCGGTCATCTCGGCCGGCCTGGCCGTGGCGCAGGCCGCCGTGCGCAGCCGCTGGCCCCTGTTCTCGGCCATCGGCCTCTACATGGCCGTGGCCCTCGGCGGCGAACTCTACGCCAGCGCCGTCCAGCGATTCGTCGTCGCGCCCAACGAACAGGCCAAGGAAACCCCGTTCATCGTCCACAACGTCGCCGCGACCAGGCGCGCGTTCAAGATCGACGGCGCCGACGAGCGGCAACTCTCGGGCGATGCCCTGCTCTCGCGCGCCGACATCGAGCGCAACGCGGCGACGATCGACAACGTGCCGCTGTGGGATCACCAGCCCCTGCTCGACACGTTCGGACAGATCCAGGAGATCCGGACGTACTACGACTTCGTCTCGGCCCACAACGACCGCTACTGGATCGACGGCAAGTACCGGCAGGTCATGCTGGCCGCGCGCGAGCTCAACTCGAAGAGCCTGCCCAACCGCACCTGGATCAACGAGCACCTCACCTTCACGCACGGCTACGGCATCACGCTGGGCCCGGTCAACGAGGTCACGGCCGAGGGGCTGCCCGTCCTCTTCATCAAGAACCTGCCGCCCGAGTCATCGGTCGATCTCACGATCGACGAGCCGAGCATCTACTTCGGCGACCTCTCCGAGCAGCACGTGTTCGTCAACACGGCCACCAAGGAGTTCCACTACCCGCGCGGCGAAGACAACGTCTACTCGGTCTACAACGGCACCGGCGGCGTCGCCGTGGGGTCGTTCTGGCGCAAGGCGTTGTTCAGCATCCGCTTCGGGTCGCTCAAGACGCTGCTCACCAACGACATCTCGCCAGAGAGCCGCGTGTTGTTCCATCGCCGCGTCGCCGATCGCGTCCGCCAGATCGCGCCGTTCCTCACCTACGAAGACGACCGCTACCTGTCGATTGCCGACGGCAGGCTCTACTGGGTGCAGGACGCCTACACGACGAGCGGCCGCTACCCGTACGCGACGCCAGCCTCGGCGGGCATCAACTACATCCGCAACTCGGTCAAGGTCACGGTCGACGCCTACAACGGCACGACGACGTTCTACCTCGTGGATCCGGGCGACCCGATTGCCCTGACGCTCCAGAAGATGTTCCCGTCGCTGCTCAAGCCGCTCTCGGCGATGCCCGAGGGGCTGCGGACGCGCCTGCGCTATCCGCAGGGCATCTTCGAGATGCAGGCGCGCATGTTCGCGACCTACCACATGACCAACCCCGCGGTCTTCTACAACAAGGAAGACCAGTGGGAGGTGCCGACGATCGAACGCGGCGCGCGTGGCGACGCGCAGCTGCGCGGCCTCGACCGCGAGGCCATGCAGCCCTGGTACACGATCATGAAGCTGCCGGGCGAGAAGGATGCCGAGTTCATCCAGATGCTGCCCTTCACGCCGCGCAACAAGGACAACCTGGCGTCATGGATGGTCGCGCGCAGCGACGGCGAGAACTACGGCCAGCTGGTCATCTTCCAGTTCCCGAAGCAGAAGGTCGTGTACGGGCCGCGGCAGGTCATCGCCCGCATCAACCAGGACCAGAACATCTCGCCGCAGATCACCCTCTGGAGCCAGCAGGGCAGCGAGGTGATCCAGGGCACGCTGCTCGTCATCCCGATCGAGGAATCGCTGCTCTACATCCGCCCGCTCTACCTCAGGTCTGAAGGCGGCCGTATCCCCGAACTCAAGCGGGTGATCGTGGCGTACCAGAACCGGATCGTCATGGAGCCAACGCTCGGCGAGGCGATCGCGAGGATCTTCCCCCCGGGAGGCGGCGAGACGAAGATCGCGGGTGACGTCAGCGGCGCCGCGATGGTGCCGACGCCCACCGGCGACGTGCCTGCGGCCGACGTGCCAGCCACGGCGCCCCCCGGCGCGGCGCCTGGCCCCGGTGCCGCGACCGCGATCGATGCGGCGGGCGGCCTGGCGACATCGGCAGACGCGGCGGATCTCGGGCTCCTTGCCGCACGCGCCAACGCGGCCTACCTGCGCGCCACCGACGCGCAACGCGCGGGCGACTGGGCGAAGTACGGCGAAGAGATGAAACTGGTCGGCGAGCTGCTCGACCGGATGGCTCGCGAGCGGCGGCCGCAGTAGCGGTACCGCCGCCGTCGCGGCCACATCAAACGCGATGGCACCCGCGCGTGACCGGCGCGGGTGCGCGCCGGCATCGGGGCACGTCGATGCCGCCCCCGGCGCACGGCGCGGCGGGGGTAGAATCGCCGGCATGCCGACCCGTCGAGACCTGCTGTCTGCCGCCGCCATGGCCGCGTTCGTTCCGCTGATGGAAGCGCGCCTCGATGGCCGCGCATCGCAGACGCCGTCGCCGTCATCGCGCCGCCCCGTCGTGAAGCCCGCCCGCCTCAGGCCCGGCGACACGGTAGGCCTGGTCATCCCGTCGAGCGCCAACTGGGACGCGACGGAAGTCGACATCCTCCTCGACGCCCTCGACGAGCTCGGACTCAAGGGCCGTCTGGGCGCGCACGTATTCGACCGACGCGGGTACTTCGCCGGGCGCGACGAGGATCGCGCGGCCGACATCAACGCGATGTTCGCCGACCCGGCGGTGAAGGCCATCCACTGCATCCGCGGCGGATGGGGTGCCGCACGCCTGCTGCCGCTCCTCGACTGGGACACGATCGCGAAGCACCCCAAGATCCTCCAGGGCTACAGCGACATCACCGCGTTGCTGCTGTCGCTGCACCACAAGACGGGCCTGGTGACCTTCCACGGCCCCAACGGCGCATCGGTGTGGAACGCGTTCAACGTCGACTGGATGAAACGCGTCACGTGGAAGGGCGAGGCCACGACGTTCAGGAACCTGTCGGAGCCGACCGAGGCGATCGTGCAGACCGAGCATCGCACCCGCACCATCACGAAGGGCACCGCCCGTGGCACGCTGCTCGGCGGCAACCTCACCGTGCTCACCGCCATCCTCGGCTCGCCGTACGTGCCCGATTTCACGGGCAGCATCCTCTTCGTCGAGGACGTGCAGGAAGCGCCCTACCGCATCGACCGCATGCTCACGCAGCTCTCGCTGGCGGGCATCCTGAAGCAGGTGCGCGGCGTCGTCTGGGGCACGTGCTCGCGGTGCGACCCCGGCGAGGGCTTCGGCTCGCTCACGATCCCCGACGTGCTCATCGACCACCTCGCGCCACTCGGCGTTCCCGCCTTCCACGGCGCGATGATTGGCCACGTGGATCGGCAGTTCACGCTCCCCGTGGGCATCGAAGTCGAACTCGACGCCACGGCGGGGACGCTGCGCATGCTCGAACCCGCGGTGATCTGAGCGATCCCCTGGCGTCGCTGGCGTCCTGGCGCCGGCGGGGCCTGCCGGCGGCGTGGGGCCTACCTCGTGACGATCACCCTGGCGATCACGTCGCCCTCGAGCCAGCGATCGACCACCCGGCGGCCAGACGCGATCACGCCGAACACCGTGTAGGTGTGGTCGAGGCGCGTGTTGTCGTGGGTGTTGACGTAGAACTGGCCGTCGCCCGTGTCGCGCCCGCGCGTCGAGAGGCCGACGGTGCCGTCGGCGTTCGAGAACATCCCCACCTCGTCGCGCGAAAACGGCCCATCGCCCGCGTACTCGTTGGCCCCGGGGCTCCCGCTCTGGACCACGAAGTTGGGCACCACGCGATGGATCGTGCGGCCGGTGAAGTAGCCCCGTTCGGCCAGGCGCACGAAGCGGAACGCGTTGAGCGGGGCCTCGTTGGGCAGCAGGCCGATCGTCACGCGGCTGCCGTCGGCCATCTGCAGCACGACCTTCGTCGTCGAGAGCGCCGCGAGGTCGGCGTCGGTGGGCAGCGGCGCGCGAGGCAGGCGCTGCGGAGACGCCTTGACGGCGAGGCCGGCCCTGGCCTGCAGGAACGCCGCGGCGGCGACCGCCACCTCGGGATCGAAGTCCGACACGTAGGGACGCACGCGGCCTGACAGGGTGCCGTCGCCGTGCGACGCGAGCCACTTCAGGATCGCGACCCGCGGGT
>JAEUQQ010000695.1 GCA_016789685.1 Acidobacteriota bacterium
CCCGAGGCGCGCCACGTGGCGCCAGCCCCTGAACGGTCATCGGCGCGTGACACGCGTCCTTGAAGGGGGGCACGAACGCGTCGGCCGGCGAAGGGGCGCCGGCCGCGCGGTGTGACGCCGCGGCTGGCGTCAGAACGATCCGAACGTGCCGTGGTCTTCGAGCGGAATCTGCTGCTCGGCCGAGTGGTGCGAGGTCGACTTGCCCAGCGGGATGACACGGGCCGATGGGCGCGAAGGCGCCTTGACGGCCTTGCCCGGCTTCGGCGGTGTGGCGGCCGTCGACGCCTGACCGACGACGAGCGCCTGCAGGGCCTCGACCAGCTGGTGCGTGTGCAGGGCCTGCCCGCTCAGCTCTTCGCTGGCGGCCGCGCTCTCCTCGGCCGTCCCGGCCGACATCTGGGTGACCTTCTCCATCTGGCCGATCGCCTGGGTGACCTGCTCGATGCCCTGCGCCTGCTGGGCGCTGGCGTGGCGCACCTCGTCGACCATGCCCTTGACCGACCCGACGCTCTCGGTGATCTTCGCGAGCGCCACGGTGAAGCGCTCGAGGCGCGCGTTCCCCTCTACGGCGGTGCGCGACGATTCCTCGATGAGGACGGTGGTGTCCTTGGCGGCCTGGGCACTGCGATGCGCCAACCCGCGGACCTCGTCGGCGACGACTGCGAAGCCCATGCCCGCCTCGCCGGCCCGCGCGGCCTCGACGGCCGCGTTGAGGGCGAGGATGTTGGTCTGGAACGCGATCTCGTCGATGGTCTTGATGATCTTCGACACGCGCTGGCTCGACTCCTGGATCGCGGCCATCGACGCATGCATGTCGGTCAGGGCCAGGGCCGTCTCCGACACGCTCCGGTCAACCTCACCCATCACCTGCGCCGCCTTGCCCGAGTTCTCGGCGTTGTGCTTGGTCATGGCCGACATCTCTTCCATCGACGCCGACGTCTCTTCGAGCGAGGCGGCCTGCTCGGTCGTGCCCTGCGATAGCGATTGCGCGGTGGACGACACCTGTCCGGCCACCTTCGAGACCTCGTCGGCGCCCTCCATCAACTGGTTGACGACGGCGGCGACCGGGCGGATGACGGTGCGCTGCGTGGCCACGTGCAGCAGGACGCCGGCCAGCACGATCAGGAACACCACGACGGCGGTGCCCTTCCCCATGGCGGCGGCAATGCGCGCGTCGGCGACGTCGAGCGGCTGGATCACCTCGAAGGCGCCGTGGACCTCGCCGACCTTCCAGCCTTCCATCTTGACGCCCGTCGGGTCGAGCCCCTTGTCATTGCCCCACAGTTCCCTGGCCGTCGCGGGGTCGCCGTGACACAGCAGGCACTCCTGCGTCAGCTTCACCGGCCGGAAGTAACGAATCGCGTTCCTGGCGGTGTCGTGTTCGACGTGCTCGGCGAGGCTCGGATCGGCCTCGAACATCTTGAGCACGCGCGCCTCGACCTCGTCGGGCTCGTTCTTCGGGTTGCGGGGCTGGAACTTGGGCGCGCGGAAGATGTAGCCCCCTTCCTGCGCCTTGGCCTGCCCGGCCCGCCACGCCGTGGCCACGGGCGTCGCCGAGACGAGACGGTCTTGCCGTCCGGCTTCTGCCCACTCGCGCAGGTTGGCGGCCGTGAACACGCCGGTCTCCCAGTTGCGGGTCATTTCGCCACGGGTCGACTCGGCCATCAGCACGACGCTGCGGGCCTTCTCGACGTACTGCTCGGTGACGCTCGACCGGGCTTCGCGGTAGTACAGGCCGAACAGGACCCCTGCGACGCCGATGATCAGCGCCACGCCGAGCAGAATAGTGCGTTTGCCAAGACTCACAGCTTCTCTCCGTCAAACCCAGATATGAATGCGTTCCACGCCATCCCCGCCGGGGGTGTGCGCTCCAGGACCAACCGGGGAATCGGCACGCGAACAGCCGAGCATGAGCAGAGCGTGACGGTCGGCGCTGCCCCGCCCCGGCCTGCGCGCCTGCCGCCTCTTTTCCCCATCGCTTCCTGAGACCGACGGCCTGGACCACGGGCCGACGGCGCACCGGTGCCGCACACGGCAGGTGCGTCGGCACCCGGCGCTCGGCGTGAAGGGGGACGCGTCGCGGTGATCGATCCGGACGTCAGTGTGTGCTGTGGTCGACGGGTTTCGGTGCAGGTGCGGGCTTCGTGCTGGCCTTCGGCTTGTCGGGGGTGGCCTTGGGCGCGGCCGGGTCAGCGCCGTGGCTCGCCGGCGCCGCCTCTGGGACGGTCGGCTCCTCCATCGTGCGCGGATCGTACGACATCACGATGATCGACACGCGCCGATTCCGCGAGTCGAACGGCTTGTCGGCCACGCGCAGGTGCGTGTCGGCGAAGCCGCGGACGCCGACGACCTGGTGGCCGTGCAGGCCACCGGCCTCCATGATGCGCCGGGCGGAGTTGGCGCGATCCGCCGAGAGTTCCCAGTTGGTGTAGAAGCCCGACCTGGAGAAGGGCTGCGCGTCGGTGTGGCCCTCGAGAATGATCGGGTTCTGCAGGGCGCCGAGTTCCTTCGCGATGGCCGCCAGCAGGCGT
Source organism: Acidobacteriota bacterium (assembly GCA_016789685.1). Taxonomy (GTDB): domain Bacteria; phylum Acidobacteriota; class Vicinamibacteria; order Vicinamibacterales; family JAFNAJ01; genus JAEUQQ01. The sequence continues at coordinate 2,532 of JAEUQQ010000695.1, forward strand.
TCCGTCGAGTCCCTGACATGGGAACTGCCAGAGTCGAAGAAGGTGCCCTCGTCGCCCTCGAGCAGTTCGATCCGCAGGCCGTCAGACGTCATCTGGATTTCGATCTGCTTCTGCAATCCCTTGAATTCAGGCGTTTCCTCGAGCATCTGGCGGATCTGCCCGGCCATCTGTTCGAGGGCCTTGGCGTCGCCGACGCCCACGACGACCTTGCTGTCGCTGGTGCGGATCTTCGGCGGGGCGTCGGGGTCGATCCCGCTCTCGCCGCCGGCGATCGGGCTGTTGGACTTCTGGTAGTCGAAGATGCCCGGGTCGGTGAAATAGCCCGCCACGGCGGCCTTGACGGCGTTGCTCTGGGCCACCAGCCACATCACGAGGAAGAACGCCATCATCGCGGTGACGAAGTCGGCGTACGCCACCTTCCAGGCGCCGCCATGGTGACCGCCATGGCCGCCCTTCTTGACCTTCTTGATGATGACGACCGACGGGTTCTTCACGACCGCAGCTCCGTGTCAGGACCGATGACCTGCCGCACGCCTACGCGGCCGCGGCCGCGGCCTGCGCGTTGGCGCCAGCCTGCTTGCAGTATTTCTCGGTCTCTTCGAACGTCGGACGCACTTCGCCAGGCAGCACGCGGCGCGCGAACTCGACCGCGATGGCCGGCGGGAAGCCCTTGTAGACCGCCAGCAGCCCGGTCTTGATGCACACCATGTAGTGCCCACCGTCGTTCACGCCGTGCTCCATGTTCTTGGCGAGCGGGCCAACGAAGCCGTAGCACATCAGGATGCCGAGGAAGGTGCCGACGAGCGCCGCCGCGACGTGGTGACCGATCTCTTCGACGGGCCCGCCGATCGACTGCATGGTCACGACGATGCCGAGGACGGCCGCAACGATGCCGAGGCCCGGCAGGGCGTCGCCCATGGTCGTCAGCGCCTGCGACGGCTTGAGTTCTTCGTGGTGGTGCACGTCGAGGTCCTCATCCATCAGCGCCTCGAGGTCGTGCGGGGCGATGCCGCCGAGGATGATCACCTTGATCGAGTCGGTGAGGAAGTGGACGGCGTGGTGGTTGGCGAGGAACTTCGGGTACTTCGCCATGATCGGGCTCTTCGAGGCGTCTTCGACGTGCGACTCGAGCGCCATGACGCCCGACTGCTGCGTCAGTTTGAAGAGCGAATAGAGCATCCCGAGCAGCTCGAGGTATTCCGCCTTGCCTGGCCTGGCCTTCAGCGTGCCGCCGATCTGGGCGCCCATGGCCTTGAGGACCGGCATGGGGGTGCTGATGACGGTCGACCCGAGCGCGGCGCCGCCGATGATGACGAGTTCGGCGGGCTGGATCAGCACGGGGATCGGCCCCCCGGCCATCACGAATCCGCCGAGCACGCACCCCAGCACGACAACGAACCCGACGATCACGAACATGCGTCAACTCCTCGCCAAGACGGCTCGCGCATCCGCGCGGGTTGAAACCGGACGTGGCGCACGCGCGTGCGCGTCCGGCACACTGCGGAAATCGACCGAATCTGGCTGGGCTTTAGCCCGAGCGTCTCCGCCGGGCCCCTGGGGCGGCGCTAGCGCGCGCGGCCCGGATGGCCGGCGAGTACATCACGCACGATGGACGCCAGCGTCTCGAGCGTTACGGGCTTGGCCACGACGCGCGTGATGTCGGCCGGCGGCCGCCCCTCGTAATGGTTCCCCCACCCCGTCAGCAGCAGGATGGGCAGTTCGGGTTGGTCACGGTGGAGCGCCCGCGCCAACTCGAGCCCGTTCAGGCCCGGCATCCCGAGATCGGTGATCACGAGATCGAAGTCTTCGGCGTCGGCGAGATGGATCGCTTCGTCGCCCGTCGCGACCGCGTGCGCCTGGTAGCCAAGCACGCGCAGCATGTCGGCCACGCTATCGCGGACGTCGTGCTGGTCGTCGATGAGCAGGATGCGCGCGGCCTCGCCGGTCGCGGCCACCACCGCCGGGCGCAGGGCGGCCGCAGGCCGGAAGGGTGCCAGCGAGGGCCCGGGCGCGGGTCGCGGCGCGTCGGCGACGCGGCCGTCGGACTCGGTGGGTGTGCGCAACGCTGGCTCGACGGCCGGCAGCCAGACGGTGAAGGTGCTCCCGACGCCGGGACTCGACGCGACGCCAATCCGTCCACCGTGGTTCTCGATCACGCTCCAGCACAGCGACAACCCGAGGCCCGCCCCACGCGACCGCTTGGTGCTGAAGAAGGGCTCGAACACCCGTCCCCGGGTCTCCTCATCCATCCCTCGCCCGTGATCGACGACCGCCGCGAACGCCTCGTCGCCCTCCTGGCCCACGCGCACTACGATATCGGTGCCGTCGGGGCTGGCATCGACGGCGTTCGTGAGCAGGTTGACGAAGACCTCGCGCAGGGCGGCCGACTCGGCCTCGACGCTCGCGTCGGCGTCTGCGGCGATAGAGAGATGGATGCGGGGGCGGTCGTTGTCTGGCCGCGCCTGCAGCCGCGTCCGCACCAGGTCGAGGCTGGACTCAGCCAGTTCCCTGAGTGAACTCACCTCTCGCGGCACGGCGTTCTTCTGCCGGGCGAAGTAGTACAGGCGCTTGACGAGGGCCGCGGCGTCGGTCGCAGCGACCCGGATGGACTCCAGCTCCCGGCTCAGGTCCTCGTCGCCGGTCTGCGTGAACAGCAACCACTCGGTGACGCCAAGGATGGAGGTCAGCGCGTTGTTGAAGTCGTGCGCGACGCCCGAGGCGAGTTGCCCCAGGATGCCGAGCCGATCCTCGCGGGTGGCGCGGTTACGCGCCTCGCGGCTCGCCGTCAGCGTCCGTTGCAGCTCGCTGCGCTCGATCGCGTGCCGCAAGGCCAAACCCACCTGCTCGGCGAGCGATTCGATGAACCAGGCATCCTCGCCGCGGTCGTCGTCGCCCGAGGGCCGGACGACCACCAGCATGCCCCACAACTCGTCGGCCACCATGATGCGCACGCGCGCGATGTCGCTGCCCACCGCCTCGGCGGTGGCGCCCGGTCGCCGCCACCAGCGGCCGGCGCTCGCGGCGCCTCCTCGGGCAAAGCCGGCGATGCCGCCGGTCTCGCGCGTCAACCACGCCGGGGCATCACGTTCGGCGGTGCGCCACCGCGGCCCCGCGGCACGCAGCGACACGATCTGGGCGTCGGGGTCGACCTGGAACACGGCCGCGGCGGCGCCGGCCAACGACCGCTCGACCGACTGGACCGCGGCGAGCAGCACGCCCGGTTCATCACGCTCGCCATGCACCCGGGCCAGCGCGTCCATCAGGTGCCGCTCCCGTGTGGGCGGCATCCAGGGCACCAGCGCGAGGGGTGTGGCAGGCGCGGCTGCCGCTGGGTCGCTGTAGCTCATGGGGCCACTGACCTGTCAGTGCACACGGGGATGGGCGCCTTCATGGGTCCGGAGCCAACTCCGCACGAGGTCGGGGTCGAACTGCGCGCCCGCGCACCTCAGGACCTCGGCGACCGCCGCGGCATCGGCCACCGCCGGGCGGTAGGGCCGTTGCGTCGTGAGGGCGTCGTAGGCCTCGGTGATGGCCAGGATGCGCGACTCGACGGGAATGGCCGTGCCCCGGAGCCCCCGCGGGT
>JAEUQQ010000697.1 GCA_016789685.1 Acidobacteriota bacterium
GCTCCCTCATCGCCGGGATTCACACCACCACCATCGGCGCCTTCGTCGTCTCCGACGAGCGGCAGACGTGCGATGGGATCACCCGTCGCGCCGCCATCGAACTCACCGTCGTCGCTCCACAACAACGCGCCCTCTGCGGACGTCTGCCCGAGGACTGCACCGAGGTCGCGTGGCCGCACGATCATCTGGCCCGCGGGGACGGTGCCACTGCGCGTGGCCACCAGCCGCGCGAAGCGGTCGTCGGCGCGATGCGGGCGCGCGCCGGCATCGACGATCCACGCGTACAGCCCGGCCGGGCCGTTTTCGCACGTGAACCCGCTCGCGATCGCCTCGTCGCGCGACATGAGGCGGCCATCGACGAGCACGGCGACGTGCCCGAGTCCGGGTTCGCCGCGCGCGATCCGCAGCAGGCCGTCGCCAGGTTGCAGCGCATGCACGACCACGTCGCCCGCGCGCGCAAGCACTTCCACGTCGGTATCAGCGGCGCCTGCCGCGTGCGACGCGAGGCGGTGGTAGCGCTGATCGAGTGCCCTGCGCGATTCCGCCATCCATGCCGACAGATCGCGCAAATGCGGCTGCCACACGTCGTCCAGGGCTCGTCCGAGGTGTCCGAGGTTGAGCGTCGCATCCATGGTCCTCACGTCCTTTCGCTTCTTCGACGGCGATGCCGTCACGTAACGTCGTGTCGCCTCGAGCGCACGCGCGATGTCGAGATCTCCCGGCCCGTCGCCAGTGCGGCGCGGCGCGCGCGACGACATGACGTCGGTTCCGGCCAGCACGAGATCGCGGACCTCGGCGCTGCCGAGCGCGCCGCGGCCAGCCTCGAGAATCAGGGCTGCGCATCCGGCCACCTGCGGCGCCGCCATGCTCGTCCCCGTCCGCCGTGTGAAGACGTTCGCGCCTGGCGCGTGGCCGCGCGGCCGCGATCGCAGCGACAGCACCCCCACGCCTGGGGCGACGATGTCGGGCTTGGGCCGGCCATCACGCGTTGGCCCCGCGCTGCTGAACGTGCCGAGCGGCCGCGTGGCGTCGTGCGCGTCGTATGCCCCGCAGACGATCGGGCCGCGTCCGGTCGCCAGCGTGCCCAGCGTGCACGACGGGTCCTCGTCGCCAGCGTCGAAGCGGCTCTGGCAGGTCGGGCACGCGTCGTCTCGCTCGATCCACGCGTGGAACGTCGTCGGCGGGCCAGACACCCGCCCGTCGCGGATGCGCATCGTCCACCGGCCGCCCGGCGCGCCGACGGCGATGAACGCATCGACGTGATGCGAGCCGTTCTGCGGATCCGACCGGCGATGGTAGAGGCGCGCGATCACGCGGTCGCCGCGCATCACGTCAGACACCTCGCCAAGCTTCGTCCAGCCAGATCGCGTGCCGTCGGGCAACTCCAGGTCGACGGCACATGCGGCACAGTCGTGCCAGACCTCGATCTCGTTCTGCGTGACGTCTGACGCGTCGATGATCAGCGACAGGGCGCGTTCGTGCCCTGGCACGAGCGGGCCGCTCGCATGGCAGCGGCGCCGCGCGTAGTTGCCGGCGCTCTGCGCGATCGCGCGGTTTGGCCCCCCGGCGAGGAACGCGTCGAGTCCGAGTTCCACGAGCGTCGATCCGTCGTGCGGGCCCGCATGGCGGCCAACCGACATCGAGCACACCACCGGGCGTCCTGCCGCCACGCGGCGCACGAAGTCGACGCCCTCGAGGATGCCGATCGAGTCCCCGAGGTGTGCCAGGCCAGTGGTGTCGCGGCTCGCCAGGTGCACGAACACGATGTCGCACTCCGGCGCCACCCCTCGCAGGCCACCCGAGCGTCCGTTGCCCGCCGCGAGTTCCGTGACCACTGTGCCGTGCGCGCCGGCCGCGCCCGGATCCGAGTCGGCCGGGTCGTAGCGCAACGCGGCATACGGGTCGGGCGTGCGCAGCGCGGCGTCGATGGCGCGCTGACTGTGGATCCAGCCGTATCCATACGCATTGCGTTGCCGCGCACCGCGGCGCGTGCGTTGATCCCACAGCGCGAGCACGCGCGTGCCGCCGCCGACGTGCCTGAACGCCGCCGCGGCGATGTCGAGGCCCCAGTCGAGCACCCCGAGCACGACCCCGCGGCCCGTTTCGACGATGCCCTCGGGCCGCCGGGCATCGCCTGGCATCACCGTGGCCGAACCTGCTGCCACGGTGGCGATGTCGGGGCCGAGCAGGCGCGGCGCCTTCAGGCTTGCGATCCCTGGTGCTTCGCGCACGCGCGGCACGTCGCGCCGTCTGAGCCGGCACGTGGCGATCGTCCCGAACTGGGCGACGACCGCCACGCCGGCCGGTGCCGTGCACGTCTCGTCGTCGAAGCGGATGATGGCCTCGACGTCATCGCTGCCGGCGCCGCGCAGGAGCAGTTCGCGGAGGGCGGGATCCACGGCGGCTCCTGTCGGCGCTGGCTACTTTGGGGCGACGATGGTCACGACATCGCTGCCGGTACTGCCGATGAACGCCCTGACCTTGAGCGTTTCGCCCGGCGACAGGCGCACGACCCCGGGGAACTCCTGCGAGTTCGCGTCGGGATCCGACGGTGACGCCGCGGGGCCCGAGAAGCGCAGCACGGTGCCCTTGGCCCTGCGTGCCGTCACGAGCAGCTTCTTCTCGGCGTCGGGCGTGACGAGCACGTCAGGCTGCTCGACGACCGTCGGCCTCAGGCCGGGGATGCTCTCGCGGAACGCGGTGAGGAACAGCGCGAGCGCGGGGAAGCCGAGCGTGGACCACGGGTTGGCCCTGAACGCCGACGTCATCGCCGTGCCACGGCTCGAGAGCAGCAGCTGCAGCAGCGGGAGGCCATGCGTCACGGTCGGCGCGAAGAAGTCACCCGACTTGAAGCCGAGCGCGAGCGCGCCGACGGCGCTCGTGGCAAACGGGCCGAAGTGATCGGCCGACTGCTGCGTCGTCGTCCGCTGCTGCATCACCGCCAGCTGCGTGGCAGCCGCCTGCTGCCGCCGATCGAGTTCACGCACCCGATCGGCTACCGTCACGGGCGTGGGCGAGACGGTGCGCACCGGCGGGCGCATCGTGCCTGGACGCGGCGCGAACAGGCGCCGCGTGAGCGCCGTGCTGCGCGGCAGCCGCGGACGCAGGCCAAACGGCAAGGCCTCGGGGTCTTCCCACTCCATCGCCGGATCGTCGAGATAGTCGTCGGGTTCCCACACGTACGCATCCATGTGACCTCCTATTGCGTCCGCACGCCGGTGCCGTTGGCGCCGACGGGCGGGCGGTGTTGCCGGTGCGCGCTGCGTTGGTGCAGGCGCTGCACGACGGGCCTGACGAAGCGGTCGAACGCGGCCCGGTCGGGCCGGCGCCAGGCGACGGTGCCGCGCCCGGCACACTCGGGGCACGTGGGCACCTCGCCCCAGCACGCGCAGGCGCCGAGCGCGCCGGCGAGCACGGCGTTGCGCTCGATCTGCTCGGCGCAGAGTCGTTCGAGCTCCGACGGGGCATCGGGATGTGGCGCGGCCTGCGGCGCGTTGTTGGCGCCGAGGAATCCGAGCAACTGCCCGGCGAGCGCATCGACCATCAGCTCGAGCCGCTGGTCTTCGTCGAGGACCATCGCGGCGGGGCCCATCGACTGGCCCGCCTTGTGGGCGGCGCGATCGATGATCCGCGACACGAGCGTGAGGGCGTCGAGCGGCATGTGGGGTCTCCTTTCGCTGGCTACCAGGTCTCGTCGAACCACTCGACGATGCCGGGGTCGTCGTACGTCTCGTCGAACCACGCACCCGCGTCGTCGTCCTCGCCGCCGCCGTCGTCGGCCGACTGCAGGAAGGCGAGCAGCGCGCTGGCGCGGTCGTCAGCCACGGCGGGATCACACGACGGGCAGGTGCTCGGGGCCGACAGGTACGCCTCGCTGTCGTCGCTCGCGTCGCCCGCGAGCGCGTCGGCGTCGTCCGTGGCCCTTGCGGCGAGTGTCGATGCGAGGTTCACGAGTGCGCCCACGCGCACCGGCGCGCCGCCTGGGCCGGCGGGGACGGTGGTCTGTCCGCGTGATCCGAGTGCGAGCGAGACGAGTCCCGAGAGGAACGCGGGGTTCTGCACCAGGTACAGGAGCTTTGCCGCGGCCTGCGACTCGTTGGGTGGCGGCGTTGCGGTGCCGGTGACGGGCGCGAGGGGCGCTGGAACCTTCACGCTGCCTGTCGCACCGCCGGCCACCTGCGCGACCCTGTCGCCGATGGCCTTGCCGGCCATCGAGCCCACGGGGCCTCCGATGGCGGTGCCCACGGCTGCGCCGGCGATCGGTGCGGCCTTTGCGGCGACCTGGTCGAGCTGATTGCGGCTCGCCCATCGTCCGATCGCGCGGAGCGCGGTGCCGAGGCTCTCGCTCTCGAGCGGCGACAGCTGCTGCGCGATCGGCGCAAACAGATCGTCGACGTCATCGACGGTGTCGTGCCAGCCGGGGTCGATGACGAGGGGCAGGGCGTGGTCGATCTCGGCGACGGCGATCTCGGCGTCGCCCGACTGCCAGAAGCTGTCGCGGGCATGCATGGTCACGCCTCCTCGGGGTGTTCGCGTCGCGATCGCCGTGCATCGGCGAGGTGCTCGAGTCGTTCGGCGATCAGCGGGATGTTGTAGGGCTCTGCGAAGTAGTCGCGCGCGCCATCGCTCATTAGCTGCGCGACTTCGGCGGCCTGCAGGCCGCCGTCGAGCACGACGATGGGCGCGTCGGTGGCGCGTCGCAGCGACTGGACGAGCGCACGCGAGGCGTCGGTGCCGACCTGGCCGCAGTCGATGGCGACCATGTCGGCCATGGCCGCGACCTGGCAGTCGTGCGCGGCGGTGGTGCGCAGGAGTGTGAGGCCGTGCCGTCCGGCGAGGCGCTGCACGAGCTGCCAGTTCCTGCAGAGCGCTGCACCGACGAGGCAGATGTGACCATGAGCCATGGGCGTGTGGTTGGATGTGGCTGCAAGGCCCGCGCCGGGGGCGGCCTGCGCGGTGCCGCGTCGCGCAAGTGCACGGTGACGAAGGACTTGGCGGGGCGCGACGTCACGGAGGCGTGACGCGTGCGGTGCGGCACACTGAACTCCAGGTTCCGTGTTTCCTGAACTCCGCGGAGCGCGTCAGGTCGTGGTCACTGTCGCGCTGCGGCGGCTGGCGCAGCCCGGCATCTGTTCCGCGCCGACCCCGTGCATCTCAGCGGATCCTGCACACCCATCGGCGACTCCCCAGACGCCCGGCTCCGCTGGCGCCGCGCGTCGTGGGGATCACGCGGAAGTCGAGCCCCGTTCCTGCCGAACCGCCACTGTGCGCCCGCGCGACGCAGCACCACCCTGGCATGGGGTCAGAGCGTGCGAAAAGCGATGAAGAAAGAGGTGACCCCACCCATGCCCTGAGCGAGCGACGCGAGCCGAAGGGCCTGCCCTGGGCGAGCCGTCGGAGGCCGAAGGACTCACCCTGAGCGACGCGAGTCGAAGGGCTCAGGCGCGGAGGCGGAAGTCGCGGCCGCGGAGGCCGTGCTTCTTGAGCTTCACGTGGACGCTGCGTTCGCTGAGGCCGGCGCGGGCCGCGGCGCGCGACACGATGCCGCCGCACTCGCGGAGGAGCGCCGCGAGGAAGTCGTGCTCGAAGCGGTCGAGCGCCCGGGCGCGCGCACCGTGGAAGCCTCCCTGGCCAGCCCGGCGGACGGCAGGGTCATCGTCGTGCGGTTCGCCCTCTGGACGCTCCGGGCCAGGCGGCACCTCGGTTCCCGTCTCGAGTGCGCCGTCGAGCATCTCGGGCGGGAGGTCGGCGCGCGAGACCTCGTCGTGCTCGACGATGAGCGCCATGCGACGCATGACGTTCTCGAGTTCGCGGACGTTGCCCGGGAAGTCGTAGGCCAGCAGCGCTCGTTGCGCCGCGGTGCCCAGGCGCCGGCGAGGCCGGCCGTAGGTGCTTGCGAAGTGCGCCAGGAAGTGGTTGGCGAGCGGCACGATGTCGTTGCGGCGCGCCCGCAGCGGCGGCACGTCGAGACAGACCACGTTGAGGCGATAGTAGAGGTCGGCGCGCACGATGCCCCGTGCGGCGAGCGGTCGAAGGGGCTGGTTGGTGGCGGCGACGACGCGCACGTTGCAGCGGCGACTGACCGTCGTGCCCACCGGGGTGTAGTCGCCCGTCTGCAGCACACGCAGCAGCTTCGACTGGAGCGCGAGCGACATGTCGGCCACCTCGTCGAGGAAGAGCGTGCCCGCGTTGGCGGCCTCGAACATGCCGACGCGACTGTCGGCTGCGCCGGTGAAGGCCCCGCGCACGTGCCCGAAGAGTTCCGATTCGAGCAGCGACTCCGTCAACGCGCCGCAATTCACCGCGACGATCGGCGCGCGGCAGCGGGCACTTCGTGCGTGCAGGGTGTGGGCGATGAGCTCCTTGCCCGTGCCCGTCTCGCCCGTGATGAGCACCGTTGCGTCGGTGTCGGCCACGAGCTCGAGCGTGTGCAGCATCGCCCGCAGCGACGGGTCGTTGCCGACGAAACGCTCGGGCGAGGCAGGGCAGGCCATGGGCTTGAGAACTCGTCGGTTCGTTGTGTCCTGGCCGGGGGAGGTAATGGTATAAGCGGAATCCGCGGGTGGATTCCGACACGGACGCCGTGCCGGTAAACGGCAGGGGTGCCGCGTCGTAGTTCGTCAAGGTGACGTAGCGAGCGACCGGCCGCACCTGCCGGGGCGCGGCCATCCCCGGTCGTGCTTCCCGCGTCGGCACCCCTCCAGAGGTCACGTCCTCATGGTCTGTGCTCGACGAGTCTCCACACCTGTCCTCTCCGCTCACGACCGGTCCCTGCGACATGGGTCGCCGACGCGCTGGTTCGTGGCGCTGCCGCTGCTCGCGGCTGTCGCGATCCTGCCCGGCTGCACCCAGGCGCCGGAACAGCGCCAGGGGCGCGGCGGCGGCGAGGTGGCGGTCAAGTCCACCAGGGTCGCCCGCATGTCGGTGCAGCGCCAGATCGACCTGGCGGGCACGCTGCTGTCGCCCGACCAGGCGCGGGTCAGCGCCGAGGCGGCGGGCGTCGTGCGCAAGGTGTTCGTCGAGATCGGCCGCGAGGTGGCCGAGGGGACGCCGCTGGTGCAGATCGAGTCGCGCGAGCTGGCGCTGGCGCTCGAGCGTGCGGAGGCGGCGCTGCGGCAGACGCGCGCCCAGCTCGGCATGCACGGCGCCATCGGCGAGGGGCCCGACGTGGCGCCGCCCGACGAGGCCATCGCCTCGGTGGCCACGGCCACGGCGACGCGCGACGACGCGAGGGCGGCCTACGACCGCGCCCGGGCGCTGAGCGCGCGCGGCATCCTCTCGTCAGAAACGCTGCAGTCGGCCGAGACGCGCTTCAAGGTGGCCGACTCGGCGCTGCAGTCGGCGCTCGACTCGGCGCGCGCGACCAAGGCGCTGCTGCAGGACCGCCGCGCCGCCTACGATCTCGCGGTCAAGAAGCTCGGCGATGCGGTGGTGCGCGCCCCCATTTCGGGCGTGGTCTCTGACCGCCCCGTGCAGGTGGGCGAGTTCATCACCGAGCGCACGGTAGTCGCGACCATCGTGCAGATGAACCCGCTCAAGCTCCGCACGGGCGTGCAGGAGCGGCATGCGGGTGTGGTGACACCGGGGCAGCCCGTGCAGTTCCGCGTGGAGTCGTTCGGCGACCGCGTGTTCCAGGGCAAGGTCGCGTACATCAGTCCCTCGCTCGACCAGACGATGCGGACGTTTGCCGTCGAGGCGCTCGTCGACAACGGCGAGCACCTGCTCAAGCCGGGGTTCTTCGCCAAGGGCGTCATCCTCACGCATCGCGACGAGTCGGTGATGGCGGTGCCGGATGCCGCCGTGTCGCAGCTGGCGGGCGTGAACTCGGTGTACGTGATTGCCGACGGCGCCATCACGCAGCAGAGCGTGATGCTCGGCGTGCGCCAGGGCGAGTTGTGGGAAGTGGTGTCGGGGCTCGAGGGGAACGAAGTGCTGGCGGCGAGCCGCCTCAACGAGCTGGCGTCTGGCGTCAAGGTGACGCTGGCTGAGGCCGAGAAGGGTCAGGGTGGGGCGTCGTCGGCCGCCCCCGGCGCGGCGCGGCGCGGCGCCGGCCCGAGCGGAGGCACGCGATGAAGCTCGCCGACGTCAGCGTCAGGCGTCCCGTCTTTGCCGTGATGATGAGCGCGGCGCTGCTCGTCATGGGCTGGTTCTCGTACCGCCAGCTCGGCCTCGACCTGATGCCCAAGACCGACTATCCGACGGTCACGATCGGCGTCAGCCTGTCTGGCGCGAGCGCCGAAGAGGTCGAGACGTCGATCACGAAGCCGATCGAATCGGCGGTCAACACGATCAACGGCATCGACGAGCTGCGCTGCAGCTCCAACCAGGGCTACGCGCGCTGCTCGGTGACGTTCGTGCTCGAGCGCGAGATCGAGGCCGCCACGCAGGACGTGCGCGACAAGGTGGCGGGCATCCAGGGCCAGTTCCCGCGCGACACGCAGCCGGCGGTCGTGACGAAGATCGACCCCGATTCGTCCCCCATCCTCACGCTCGTGATCTCGGGTCGCCGCACGCCGAAAGAGATCTCGCTGATCGCCGACAAGCAGATCAAGCAGGTGCTCGAGACGGTGCAGGATGTCGGCGAGGTGAGCTTCCGCGGCAACCGGCAGCGCGAGATCCAGGTCCTGCTCGATCCCAACCGGCTCAACGCCTACGGGCTGACGACCGACCAGGTCAAGACGGCGGTCGCGCGGCAGAATGTCGAGGCGCCCGGCGGCAGCTTCACGGCGGGGCCGACCGATGTGTCGATGCGCACCATGGGCCGGCTGCGATCGGTCGACGACTTCAACCGCATCGTGCTGTCGTACAAGGACGGCTCGGCGGTCAAGATCGAGGACGTGGCGCGGGTGACCGACTCGATCGAGGAGGTGCGGAGCCAGACGCGCCTCGACGGCGAGACGGCCGTGTCGCTGATGATCCGCAAGCAGTCGGGCACCAACACGGTCGCGGTGGTCGATCGCGTGCTGGCGCGGCTCGAGCGCGTCCAGGCGGGGCTGCCGGCCGACATCAAGGTGACGCCCATCCGCGACCAGTCGCGGTTCATCCGCAAGTCGTTCGAGGAGATCCAGCTCCACCTGGTGATGGGCGGCCTGCTGGCGGCGTTCGTGGTGTTCCTGTTCATCCGCAACACGCGCGTCACGCTGATCGCGGCGCTGGCCATCCCGACGTCGATCGTGGGCACGTTCACGGTCATGAAGGCGCTCGACTTCTCGCTCAACAACATGACGATGCTGGCCCTCTCGCTCGCCACGGGCATCGTCATCGACGATGCGATCGTGGTGCTCGAGAACATCTTCAGGTACATCGAAGAAAAGGGCGTGTCGCCGATGGAGGCGGCCATCAAGGCGACGGGCGAGATCGGCCTCGCGGTGATGGCGACGACGCTGTCGCTGGTGGTCATCTTCCTGCCGGTGGCATTCATGACCGGGCAGGTCGGGCGGTACTTCTTCTCGTTCGGGATCACGTCGGCGACGGCGATCCTCATCTCGATGTTCGTGTCGTTCACGCTGACGCCCGCGCTGTGCGCGTGGTGGCTGCGGCCGCTCGACGTGAAGGCCGAGCACTCGAAGGAGCACGGCGTCTACGCGTGGCTCGACCGGAAGTACGGGCAGATGCTCGAGTGGTCGCTGGCGCATCGCCGGACGATGCTGGCGGTGTCGGCGGTCGTCGTGGCCTCGGCGGTCGTCCTCTATCCGTCGGTCGGCAAGGAACTGGTTCCGGACGACGACCAGAGCGAGTTCAGCGTCAACGTGCGGCTGCCGCGCGGCACGAGCTTCCAGCGCACGCTCGAGTACGCGACGCCGATCGAGGGCGAGATCAAGCGCGTGCTCGGCGACGACCTGGTGTCGATCATGACGTCGATCGACTCCGGCGGGGCCAACTACTGGATGCAACTCGCGCCGCTCGAGGAGCGCGAGCGGTCGCAGCAGGAGCTGATGGGCCTCACGCGCCGGATGCTGTCGCGGTACAGGAACGCGCGCATCAGCGTGTCGGGCGGCACCGACATCTCTGGCGCCAGCTCGGGCGGCGGCGGGCGTGGCGGTGGCGGCAGCACGAACCGCCTCAACATGATCGTGCAGGGGCCCGACATCGAGCAGTTGCAGGCGTATTCGACCGACCTGCTGCAGCGCATCCGGGCCGTGCCCGGCATCACCGATGCCGACACGACGTTCGAGTCGACGCAGCCCGAGCTGCGGATCACGATCGACCGCCAGCGCGCGGCCGACATCGGCGTACCGCTCGAATCGGTGTCGTCGAGCATGCGGACGCTGATCGGCGGCGAAGAGGTGTCGAAGTACAAGGACGGCGACGAGCAGTACACGGTGCGCGTGCGCCTCGACGAGCAGTTCAGGCGCGACCCGCTCGCCATGGGCGACCTGTTCGTGCAGGCGAGCGGCGGTCGGATGGTGCGCGTGTCCGACGTCGCGCGGCTGACGATGGAGAATGCGCCGGCGTCGATCGAGCGCTACAACCGCATGCGGCAGTTCTCGGTCAATGCGAGCCTCGACCGTGAGAGGACGACGCTGGGCGAGGCGCTGGCGGCGGCGCGCGCGACGGTGGGCGAGCTGGGGCTCAAGGCGGGGTACCAGGTGACGTTCGGCGGCAGCGCCAAGACGCTCGAGGAGGCGCAGAGCGACTTCGCGCTGGCCATCCTGCTGGCGATCATCTTCATCTACATGGTGCTCGCCTCGCAGTTCAACTCGTTCATCCATCCGCTGACGATCATGACGGCCCTCCCGTTGAGCCTGCCGGCGGGCCTGCTCGCGCTGATGGCCTTCGGCATGACGATCAACGTCTACAGCGCCATCGGCCTCATGATGCTCTTCGGCATCGTCAAGAAGAATTCGATCCTGCAGGTCGACTACACCAACACCCTGCGAGCCGAGGGGCTCGACCGGCACACGGCGCTCGTCCAGGCGAGCCACGTGCGCCTGCGGCCGATCCTGATGACCACCATCGCGATCGTGGCCGGGATGCTGCCGATCGCGTTCGGCCGCGGTGCCGGGTCGGGGTCGCGTGCGTCGATGGCGGTGACGATCATCGGCGGGCAGCTGCTGTGCCTGCTGCTGACGCTGCTCGTGACGCCGGTGATCTACTCGTACTTCGACGGCCTGAGCGCGATGCGCCCGAGCGACCTGTTCACGTGGGCGCGCCTCAGGAAGCCCGGCGGTGCCGCGGTGGCGGTGGAACCCGCCGCCGCGCGTGGGGAGTCGTAGTCGGCCGTGCCTGGGTTCCGGCGGAAGCCCGGCGGGCGCCGCCGCGCACCGAGCGGCCACGCCCATGACACGTCCCTGGGGTGCAGGCCTGCCGTGGGTCGGCCGAGGTACTGAACGATGGTCGCCGAGCGCCCCCTGACTCGCGGAGCCATCGCGCTCAGCCTCGGCGCGGCCGGCTACCTCCTCAACCAGACGAGCCTGCACCTGCTGACGGGCGAGACGCCGCCCTTTGTTTTCGGCGGCATCGCCATCGTGGTGGCGTTCATCTGGCTCGGGCGCCCGCTCGGCGTCCTCGTCGGACTCCTGACGCTGGCCGGCTCGCTCGCCAGGGCCGACGCCGTGGGTTTCGGCACCCTCATCTACATCGCCGAAGCCTGGTTCATCACGGCCACGTTCAGGCGGACGGGCAGCCTCGTCCTCAACGCGATCGCCTTCTGGCTGCTCGTCGGCTGGGTCTGGGACCTGGTCGTGTTCGGCGCGGTCGTCGGCGTGCAGCGCGACTACCTGCTGCTGCTCTACGTCCGCCAGGTGCTCGGGGGCGCGCTCAATGCCCTCGTGGTGGACGTCGCCGCGCACGTGGCGTCGGTCACGCGGTGGCCCGCCCTTCACGTGACGGCGGAGCCGACCAGCCTGTACGATTTCGCGCGCCGTCGCGTGCTCGTGGCGGTGATGTGCCTCGTCGTGGTCCTCGGCTTCGTGTTGGCACGCACCGCGTTCGAGCAGGTGCTCAACGTCGAGGCCCTGCGCCAGCAGCGGTCGGCCACGACCGGCAACGCGGCGCTGCGTGCGTTCATCGAGGAACGCTCGACCGCCCTGGGCTGGCTCGCCAGCGAACTCGCGCTGCTGCACGGGCGCGGTGAGGCGTGGGACCAGGCGGTCGTCGACGACTTCCACGCACGGCATCACGACTTCCTCAACGTCGGCGTTGTGCGCGCAGACGGGCTCGTGCTCCTCATGAGTCCCGCCACCGGCGCGACGGGCCAGCCGCTCGCGGGCCACTCGCTCGCCGAGCGCCAGTATTTCAAGGAGGCGCGCGACACCGGGCGCGCCGTCTTTGCGCCGCTCATCCTCGGCACGCTGCGCGTCAGGGACGCCAGCAACGACGAACCGATCGTCGTCATTGCCCACCCGATCCGCGGACCTGCGGGTGCGTTCCTCGGCCTGGCGCTCGGTGCGGTGCCGAGCGCGTCCCTGCGCGACATTCTCTGGCGCCAGCGCACGCGGCCCGAAGATGTCTCGACGCTGGTCGATGGCGACGGGCGCGTGATCGCCACGCTCGACGCGC
>JAEUQQ010000705.1 GCA_016789685.1 Acidobacteriota bacterium
CGGCGCCAACTGCCGGAGCCGCCGCTCGCCCCCGGAATCCGCCATGGTACTACACGGTCCTTTCGCACAACCGGCCACGTGTCCGGCCCCGCGTTCGCGATGCGGTCAGCTCGACAACCGGGGGTATACTTCCGTCCGCCATGACGCCCAGCCGGCGCCTGTTGTTCACCACCTGTCTCGCTGCCCTCCTCGTCTCGTCGGCGTGCACGTCGCCGCCCGAGAAAGAACTGCACCAGGCCGAAGGCGCGCTCGAAACCGCTCGCGCGGCCGGTGCGGCGCGCTATGCGGCCGAGCCGTTCGGTGCCGCAGAGGCCGCGATGGCCCGCGCCAACGCCGCGGTCACCGACCGCGACTACAAGCAGGCGCTCAACCACGCGCTCGACGCGCGCGAACACGCCCTCAACGCCGTGCGCACCGCCGCCGACACCCGCGCCCGCGTGCGTGGCGAACTCGAACAGCGCATGGCCGACCTCGACTCGGACCTCCGCGCACTCGAGGCGAGGATCGTCGAGGCCGAGGCCGCCAAGGTCGGTCGCCAGGCCCTGACCTCGGCGAAGACGGCCACCGCCCGCGTCGCCAAGGCGCTCGCCGAGGCCCGCCCACTGCTCGACGCGGGCACCGACGACAAGGCCGAGGCCCTGCTGTCGCCGCTGCCCGCCTTGCTCACGCAGACGCAAAGCGAAATCGATGCCGCGATCGCCGATCGGAATTCCCGGCGTCCCGTGCGTCGCACGCGCCGGTAGCGGCGTCCCCGCCGCAAACGCCCGGCGTCGCCGACAACGTGCGGCGTCAGTCCTTCCGGCTGCGCGAGGGGAAGCGCTGGCCCGCGGCGCGTCGCGCGCGGCTCGACGGGTCGAGTGTCGGCGGCCGCGGCGTCAGAAGAGCACGGGGCCGAGCAGGCCGAGGATGGTGACGATCGCGACGAACCCTGCGAGGTCGACCGCGATCCCGTACTTCATCATCGACGAGATCGGGATGTAGCCGCTCGAGTAGACGATGGCATTCGGCGCCGTCGAGATGGGCATCATGAAGCCCATGCTCGCGCCGAGCGTCGCGCCGAGGGCTGGCAGGATCGGGTTCACGCCCGACGAGTTGGCCACGGCGATCGCCACGGGCACGATCATGTTCGCCGACGCCGTGTTCGACGTCGCCTCTGACAGGACGATCGCCAGCCCGGTGAACAGCACCGTCAGCGCAAAGGGCGTGTGCCACGGCAGCCACGCCGTCAGGCCATCACCGATGGCGCGCGCCAGTCCCGTGCTGAACGCCAGATCGCCGAGCGCGAGTCCCCCGCCATACAGCAGGACGATGCCCCAGTCGATGCGCACGGCTTCGTCCCAGGTGAGCGTGAACTTCCGCGTCCGCCAGTGCATGGGCAGCACGAACAGCAGCAGCGCGCCCACCATCGCGGCCACGCCCTCCGGCACGCTGTCGTTGTACGCCTTCGCGAAGGCCCCGAGCGGCGCCTGCCACGAGGGGACGAGGAGCGCCACGACGCTCATCAGGCCCGGCAGCGTCCAGAGCAGCACGGTGACGAGGAACGCGATGAGCACGTTGCGCTGCCCGACCGAGACCGGACCGAGCTTCTTGAGCTCGTCGCGCACGAGGCGCGCGCTGCCTTCGCCGGCGTCGATGTTCCGTCCAGACGTCCACCAGAAGTAGACCGCGAGGAAGGTGAACAGCACCACGACCAGCGGCACGCCGATGGCCATCCACCGGAAGAACCCGATATGCACGCCGCTGATGCGCTCGATGAGGCCGATCCCGATCAGGTTGGGGGGCGTGCCCACCGGCGTGGCCATCCCGCCCACCGACGCGGCAAACGACGTGATGAGCATCATCGCCGTGGCGTACCGCCGCATGTCGCGCCCCTTGCCGGTCCGGCTCCGGGCGATGTGCGCCACGAGCGCCAGGCCGATCGGGAACATCATGGCCGTCGTCGCGGTATTGCTGATCCACATCGACAGCGCCGCGGCGACGCCACCATAGACGAGCATCACGCGCGCGCCACTGCGCCCGATGAACGACTGCGACAGCGCCGTGTACGCAATGCGCCGATCGACGCCGTGCACGAACATCGCCTCGGCGAGCATGAACGACCCGATGAACAGGAAGATGATCGGGTCGGAAAACGACTGGAACGCAGCCCGCGGCCTGGCCACCTGCAGCAGCGCCGCCAGCAGCGGCCCCAGGAGCGCCACCACCGCCATCGGCAGCGCCTCGGTGACCCACAGGACCATCACGAGCGCGGTGATCGCGGCCATGCGGTGCGCCTGCCACGGCAGGCCCGGCATCGGGATGGCCAGCAACGCCACGAACACCACCGGCGCCAGGAACAATCCCACCGTCCGGCGCCGCCGGTTGAACTGCTCCTCGGCAGGCGAATAGGTCTCGACGGCCTCGAAGGCCTCCTGCAGGGTGCGCATCTCAGGGAATCCACGTCGCCATGGCGACGACGTCGGCCCAGCCGGTGAGCCACACGTCGTCGTCGCGCATCACCACCCGCTGGCTCCCGCCGGGCGCCACGACGTCGACGTCGCCATCGACCAGGCCCCGGTGCCGCGCCGAGATCGCCGACGCGCACGACCCGGTCCCCGACGACAGCGTCGGACCGCACCCACGCTCCCAGATCAGGATGCGCACCCGGTCACGCGACTCGGCGTGCGCGATCTCGACGTTGACGCCCTCGGGAAACTCCGGATGCACCTGCAGCGCTGGGCCAAGGACGGGCAGGATGCCAGGGTCGAGGTCATCGACCAGCACGACACATTGCGGGTTGCCGATGTTGAGCCTGACGGCGTGCACCCGCCCGAGGCCCGCAATCTCGAGGCGCACGTCGCGCACGTCGCGCACCTGTCCCATGTGCGCCTTGAAGAGGAAGCGGTACCCGCACTCGGTCGCGAGCAGGTCGAGCGTCTTCTCGCCGGCGTCGGTGTGGATGCGCAGGTGCCCGCTGGCCATACCGCGCTCGTAGGCGAGCAGCGCCGCGAGGCCCCTGACCCCGTTGCCCGATACTTCGGACGGGCTGCCGTCGGAGTTGATCAGGCGCATGGTCGCGCCGTCGGGATGCTCGTCGAAGAGAATCAACCCGTCGGCGCCGAGGCCGGTCCCGCGATGGCAGATGTGACGCGCCAGCGCCACGGGGTCGCCCTCGCCGGCATCCGCATACCGCAGGTAGATGAAGTCGTTCCCGTAGGCGTGGGCCTTAGCGACGCGCATGGTGAGCCCCGGCCCTACGGCAGCCTGAACGCGTTGAAGACGTGCGTGTAGCCCACGGCGAACCCGATGCTCGGATCCCTCGGGGTGAGCCCGACGAGGACGGCGCCGTCGACGCGTCCCGGCCCGACCGTGTAGCGCGCGCCGAACCGGAACTGCCCACGCGACTCCGTGCCCGGCGCCGGATCCGTCGAGGCGGTGTGCAGGCGACCGTTCACCTCGCCCACGAACTCGGCCTGGTCGGTAAACGCGCGTGCCAGCGACAGGCCGTACACCAGCACGTCATTCTGCGCGTCACCCCGCACCGGATTGCCGAGGATGCCGAGGCCGACGTTGCCGACCACGCGAATCCGCTCGACGGTCTTGCCCACGAGCAGGCTCGCGATGAAATCGGTCGTGTCGAGCCCGAGGCCGCTCTCGTTGCTGGCGTTTGGCAACTTGGTCGCGAAGCGCACGCCGATCGCCGGCCGCCCGCCCGATTCGCCAACGATGCGGATCTTCGTGGCGAGCACGACGTCGTCGACGGCCGACGTGCTGTCGCCCTCGACGTCGAGGACGCCTGACAACGGCGCGTCGACCCGGTCGCTGATCGTCAGGTGGTTCCGGAACCCCGCATCAATCTGCAGTTCGGCGATGCTCGACAGGCCGACGCTCACCCCCACCAGCGGCGCGCGCAACAGGTTGCCCGTCAGCCCAGACGCGGGAAACTCGGTTTCCTTCCCGTAGTCGAGGCCGGCCTCGAGCAGCAGACGTCCGGCGCCGATGACCTCGGGGTCTTCGGTCACCAGCGGCCGCTGCTGCGCCCACACCGGCGTGGCGCACACCACGACGGCCATCGCCAGGCACTTCCCCACCCACATGCGCTTCGTCATCGTCAAAACGTCTTCCTCGAGTCGATCAGGATTG
>JAEUQQ010000725.1 GCA_016789685.1 Acidobacteriota bacterium
CCAGGCGACCTGCCGGCTTCACGGGAGGGTGTGGGGCTGGGTCAGGGGCGTTTCGTGTAGAGGCCGTCGAAGGTCGTGGTCCAGGTCGCCCCTCCGTCAGACGACTGGCGCCAGACCTGCCTGACGCGGCCATCCGGGAGCGGCGTCCAGGTCAGGTCGCTGGCCATGTCCTTGCCGTCGCGCCCCTTCCAGGCGTTGGCCAGGACCATGCGGTCGCCCTTCCAGCCGCCGGTGAGGACGATACGGTTCCCGCTGGAATCGACCCACGTCTGCGACCACTGCTTCTCGGCCGCGACATACATGCTGAAGCTCTTGCCCGACCCGCCGCCCTGTCCGGTCCAGTGTTCGAGCAGGACGCAGCCGTCGAGGACGCGTTCGATGCGATTGCTGCCGGCGGGCTTGCCGGCGGGCGTCGCGACGTCCCAGGTGCCGACCCAGAAGTCGAACTGACGGTGCTCGGGGCCGGCACACGCCGGCGGCTGCGCAGGCGGAGTCGCCTGGCTGGCAGCGAGACCGGGGAAGCAGGCCGCAAGCACGCCAACGAACAGCGCGATTCGTGGACTCACGTTGACCTCCGATGCAGGGCGGAGCCTCAGGGTAGCACTGCCGTGTGGGCGGGGGGCGGGTGCTCGTCACAGGAACCCTCCCACTGGTCACAACGTCATTGGCGTGCGGGCCGAACGTGCCGCACTGTCGTGATCACGACGCTGAACACGTGTCGCTCGCGACACCGACCGCGCCCCCGTGCGTGTCACCGATGACCATCGCCGAAACGTCCGCTTCGTCGTCCGCGTCGTCACGTTCGGTCCCGGCGGGCCTGGCACGCGTCGGGTATCCGGCCTTTGCCGCCGCGCTCACCGTCCTGAGCTGCTTCACGGCGGTCCACCTCTACGTGCTCTATCTCGACCGGATGCCGATCGACTGGGCCGAGGCGATCCTGTCGGGTTTCGCGACCTGGTATCCGTGGCTGGTGCTGGGGCCGGGCGTGTTCTGGATGGCGGCACGCTTTCCGCTCGAACCCGAGCACTGGTGGCCGTCACTCTGCACGCACGTCCCGGCAGGCTTTGCCTTCGGGGTGGCGCACGGCATGATGCGGGCCAGCGTGAGCCCGTGGGTCGACTCGACCCACATTCCGCCGACCAAGATCATCCTCGGGCAGATGCTGCTCACGGTGCTGTCGTACTGGGTGTTCGTGGTGACCTACCAGTCACTGGCGAACTACCGGCTGTTCCGCGAGCGCGAGCTGCGGGCGTCGCAGCTCGAGTCGCGGCTCGCCCAGGCACAGCTCGAGATGCTGCGGATGCAGCTGCACCCGCACTTCCTGTTCAACACCCTCCACGCGGTATCGACGCTGATCCACAAGGATCCCGAGGCCGCCGACGAGATGGTGTCGCAGTTGAGCGACCTGCTCAGGATGACGCTCGAGAACATCGGCCGGCAGGAGGTGTCGCTGCGCGAGGAGGTCGACTTCCTCCAGCGCTACCTCGACATTCAGCAGACGCGTTTCCAGGACCGCCTGCACGTCACGCTCGACATCCCATCCGACACACTCGATGCGCGGGTGCCGAACCAAGCCCTGCAACCACTCGTCGAAAACGCCATTCGCCACGGGCTCGACGAGCGGACGGGTGAAGGGGCGATCGAGATTGCCGCGCGCGAAGCCGCCGAGGTGCTCACCGTCACCGTGCGCGACAACGGTCCCGGCTTCGCACCCAGCGACGCGAGCGGCAGGCACGAGGGCGTCGGGCTCGCAAACACACGTGCCCGGTTGCGTCAACTCTACGGCCCCGGGGCCGTGCTGGAACTGACGAATCACGCGCAAGGCGGCACGCTCGTCACCCTGCGGATTCCGCAGGTGGGGCCCGCCGGCGCTCACGCTTGAGGGACGATCATGACCGGCACGACGATTCGCACCTGCATCATCGACGACGAACCGCTGGCGCGGGAACGGATCAGGACCCTGCTCGCCCAGGAACCCGATGTCGAGCTCGTGGGCGAGAGCGGCGACGGGGGTGAGGCGGTCGAGACCATCCGCCGGGCGAAACCCGACCTGATCTTCCTCGACGTGCAGATGCCCGTGATGGACGGCTTCGGCGTCCTGCAGACGCTGGGCGCCGAGGTGCCCCCGGCGGTGATCTTCTGCACGGCGTACGACCAGTACGCGCTGCAGGCCTTCGACGTCCACGCCCTCGACTACCTGCTCAAGCCGTTCAACAGCCGCCGCTTCAAGAAGGCGATGGACCGCGCCCGCCTCGAACTCATGAAAGACGGCGCGTCGCCGGCCATGAACGAGAAGCTGCTGTCGCTGCTCGAGACGCTGCGCAACGAGAAGAAGAACCCCGAACGCCTGGTGCTCAAGAGCTCGGGCCGCGTCTCGTTCCTCAAGGTCGAGGAGATCGACTGGATCGAGGCCGAGGGGAACTACGTGCGCCTGCACACGGGGAACATCTCGCACCTGCTCCGCGAGACGATGAAGGGCATCGAGGCGAAGCTCGATCCCGAGCGCTACATCCGCATCCACCGCTCGACCATCGTGAACACCGATCGCATCAAGGAACTGCAGCCGCTGTTCCACGGTGAATATGCGGTCATCCTGCGCGACGGCACCAGGCTGACGGCGAGCCGCGGCCCCGAAAACAAGCTCCGACGCCTGATCGAAGCGTCGGCATAGACCCGCGACGAGCCGGGGTCGGTCGGCACCGCGAGGTCCGGCGCCGGCCTGGCCCTGGCTCGCGTGCTCCTTCCGCACGGCGCCGTCCGTAGAGGTATACAATCCGCGCCGGAGGTACACCCGGTGCGTGCCAGCCGTCTTCGGACGCTCGTCATCGGCGTCGTCTGTGTGCTCGCCGGCACCACGACCCTCGCCGATCGCCTTCCCCCCTCATCGACGCACGTTGTCGACTACACCATCACCACCTCGCTCGATGCGGTCGCCCGGACACTGAAGGGCCAGCAGCGCCTGACGTGGCGGAACCCGTCGGCCGACGCCGTCGGCGATCTGTGGTTCCACCTCTACCTGAATGCGTTCAAGCACTCGCGGAGCACGTTCTTCAAGGAGTCGGGCGGGCAACTGCGCGGCGACTACATGCCCGAAGACGGGTGGGGCTGGATCGACATCACGTCGATGACGACGGCCGACGGCATCGACCTGACCCGGGCGATCGCGTTCGTGTCGCCCGACGACGGGAACGCCGACGACCAGACGGTGGTGCGCGTGCCGCTGCCCGCACCCGTGGCGCCTGGCGGCGAGATCACGCTCGACGTCACGTTTGAAGCGAAACTGCCCAGGGTCTTTGCGCGCACGGGCTATTCGAACGACTTCTACCTCGTGGCCCAGTGGTTCCCGAAGCTCGGCGTGTACGAGCCGGCAGGCATGCGTGGGCGCGAGACCGGTGGCTGGAACTGCCACCAGTTCCACGCCAACACCGAGTTCTACGCCGACTACGGCCGCTTCGACGTCACATTCTCGGTGCCATCGTCGTTCGTTGTCGGCGCAACCGGCGAGCGCGTCGGCGAGACGAAGAACGCCGACGGCACGACGACCTACCGCTACGTGCAGGCCGACGTGCACGACTTCGTGTGGACGGCCGATCCCAACTACGTCGTGCGCGAGGCGACGTTCTCGGCGACCGGCGACGTGTCGATGCAGGAGTACGCCGACGTCGCGCGGTTGCTCGATCGGCCCGTCGACGAGGTGATGCTCAGCGACGTCGCCATCCGCGTGCTGGTGCAACCGCGCCACGTGGCACAGGCCCAGCGCTACGTCGACGCCGCGAAGCTCGCCATCAAGTGGTTCGGGCTCTGGTACGGCCGCTATCCCTACAAGACGCTGACGGTCGTCGATCCCGCGCCGGGTGCCGGTGGCGCCGGCGGCATGGAGTATCCGACCTTCATCACCGGCGGCACGTCGGTGGTGTCGAACCGCTGGCCGCTCGACAGGCTGCGCCTGCTCGAAGAAGTGACGGTGCACGAGTTCGGACACCAGTTCTGGTACGGCCTGGTGGGCAACAACGAGTTCGAGGAAGCATGGCTCGACGAGGGCTTCAACTCGTATTCGACCGGCAAGGTGATGGACCTGGGCTACGGCGAGGGGCGGTCGGCCGTCGACGTGTTCGGCTTCCGCCTCGGCGCACTCGCGACGGCACGCCTGTCGAACGGCCCGACCATGACGTTCGAGCGCGTGCGGCAACCCGCCTGGACGTTCGCGACCGGCAGCTACGGCTTCTACGCCTACCAGAAACCGCAGTTGCTGCTGGCGACGCTCGAGCGGTACCTCGGTGCCGAGACCATGGCGCGCGTGATGCGGACGTACCACGAGCGCTGGCGCTTCAGGCACCCGAACACCGACGACTTCTACGCCGTGGCCGAGGAGGTGTCGGGCCAGGACCTCTCGTGGTACTTCGACCAGGTGGTCGAGGCGACCGACGTGCTCGACTACAGCGTCTCGTCGGTGACGTCGGCGCGCGTGAAGACCCGCCGCGGATTCACCGAGCGCGAGGGGCAGCGGTCGCTCGTCAAGGAAGTCGAGGCCCGCAGGCTGGATGGGGACGAGGGGCAGTACGAGACGGTGGTCATGATCAAGCGTCTCGGCGGAGTCGTGATGCCGGTGCAGATCGCCCTGAAGTTCGCAGGGCGCGAGGTCGAGCGGCAGACGTGGGATGGGCGCGATCGCTACAAGCGCATCACGGTGACGCGGCCCGAACGGCTCGAGTGGGCGGCGGTCGATCCCGACCACGCGCTCGTGCTCGACGTGAACTGGACGAACAACAGCCGCCGCGTGCTGCCCGATCGGCGTGCGGCGTTCAAGTGGTCGGCGCGCTGGACGTTCCTCGTGCAGCAACTCGTCGCCTTCGTGGGGTTCTGAGATGACACGCGCGATTGCCCACGGTGTGGCCACGATGTTCAGGCACCAGCGCCTGGCGCTGATCCTGTGGATGTGGTCGCTGGTGATTGCCCTGGCCGGCGCGGCGCCGGCCATCCGCTGGTTCGGGCTCGCCTGGCCGGTGCGTCCGCAGGCCGACACGATGCTCCAGGCGTTCGACTTCCCGACGTACTTCGACCTGTCGGCGTACGACACGTCACCGACGTGGACCCTCGCGATGGCCGCCGTGGGCGGTGCCGTGCTGCTGGCCTTCGTCGGTGGGGCCTTCATGAGCGCGGCGACGCTGCACGTGCTGCTCGGCCACGACGACACGGAACGCACGCGGACGCTGTGGTCGCGTTTCGGGCGCGGCGGCGGGCAGGCGTTCTGGCGCAGTCTCGGTGTCTCGGTGATCAACCTGTGCGCGGTGATGCTGTTGACCGGCCTCGTGCTCGCCGCAGCGGCGATGGCGGTGAGGCCCTTCGAGGATGGTCCGTCAGAAGCGGCCGCATGGCTGGCGATGGTCGGGCCACTGGTGCCCGCGGCACTGGTCGTGGCGGTGCTGAGCGCCGTCGCTGACTACGCGCGCCTGCGGGTCGTGGCCGATCCGGTGTGCGGCGCGCTCCGCGCGTGGTTCAGCGCGCTCTCGTTCACGCTGCGCCACCCGCTGAGCACCACGGTCATCTGGTCGGTGTTCGCGGTGATGACCGCCCTCGTCCTGGTGGCGTCGTTCTCGTGGTCGGTGACGGCTCCGACACACTCGACGGCCTGGCTGGCGGCGCTCGTGCTGGTGCAGCAGGGCGTGATGGTCGCCCGCGCCATGATTCGCGTTGGCGTACTGGGCGCCGAGGCGAGCTATGCCGACGCCCGGGGCTTTGCGCTGCCCGAACTGCCGTCAGCCCTCGTCGACCTGCTCCCACAACAGCCCGAGTTCGAACCCGAGCGCGTCGAACGGCTCGATGCGGGCGACCGCGTTCCCGACGAAGGTGTCGATCAGCGTCCAGTGTGAGTCGGTGTTGAGGCGCAGGACTTCGAGCGTTTGCAGGGTCGGATCGACGAGCCACGCGTGCGCGACGCCAGCCTCGGCGTACAGGCGGAGCTTTATCGAGCGATCGAGGAGTGCCGTCGATGGCGAGAGGATCTCGCACACCCAGTCGGGCACGACGGTGAAGTACGCCGTGTCGGGCAGCCGCGGCATGCGCTCCTTGCGCCACCCCGCGAGGTCGGGGACCAGCGCCTGCCGGCCGAAATGCAGTTCCGGTTCATCAAGGATGTGCCATCCCCCGGGACCCCCTCGCCCGAAATGGAATGGCGGCATCAGTAGGGCGCCGACCGCCGCATAGGCATTGGCATGCCGTGGCGCTGGACGCGGTGATGTCCACAACTCGTCATCGACCAGTTCGGCGACCACGTGGTCTGGGGCCGCAAGCAGGTCGTCGTAGGTGGCCGGGCGTCCGAGGTCGACTCGAGGCATGTTCGACGTCATGGCCATGGCCCGCTGCAGGCAACATGCCGAGCGGTTTCTGGCCTGAATTCGACGATCGCGTGCTGTGGACGGTCAGATCGGGAACCGTCAGTTGTCGCGACGTGCCGCCCGCGGTTTCCGCGGGCCGCTCGTCCGGACCACGACGATGGCATCGTCCCGGGTTCATGTGCAAGGGCCAGCGTCAGGCGGCAGCCTCCGCCGTACACGACAACGGGATCGGAAGCCTCACCGGGGGAGTGGCAAGGCAACCGATCCCGCGTCGAAATTCTGACGACCCGCCGGGCGTGCCCGGACGGCCGCGTCAGGGGTTCGTGCTGCGGCGCCTAGGCGGCGATCCGGCGACGATAGGCGCGCGCCCCACCGAGCAGTGCCATGCCGAGCAGCATCAGCGACGAGGGCTCGGGCACCGTCTCGACCGTCAACTGCGAGATGTAGAACTTCTCGGCGTTGATCGAGAAGTCGAAGATCGACCCGGCGAACGTCGGCGAGAACGTGAACAGCGCGTTGCCGAGGTTGGGCAGTGCCGCGCCCTGGCCCACCGGAACCGTGAACAACGTCGAGACGTTCGACTCGTTCGTCACGAGGATCTGCGTCGGATTCTGCAGATCGCCCGACCCCTGGAAGAAGTTCGTGTGGTCACGGAACGCGACGAACGACTTGAGGCGCACCGGAGCGCTGAAGACGAGCTCGAGCACTTCGCCGGGGCCGTTGTTGTCGCCGTCGAGGTTCGCGGTCTCGCCGTCAACGCCGAGTCCCCCCCAGACGGGACTCAGATCCTGGTTTACGTAGGGGCTCACCCGTCCGGTGGTGCCGTTGGGCGACACCCACAGGGTGATGCCGCTCTTTTCGAATTGCAGCAGGTTGGCGCAGATGTCGAGGTTGCCCCCGGCGCAGATGTCTGCCAGCTTTCCGGGCCCCGCCACCCCATCCTGATCGACGTTCGTGGGCACATCGGGGCTGACCGGTGTCACGTTGTCGGGCTGGACGCCGGTGTAGAAGGTGAACGTGATCGTCTCGGCCGAGGCACTGGCGGCGGTGAAGAGGACGGCGAAGGCGGCGGCGGCGAGTCGAGTGCGGTTCATGGCAGTTCCCCCTGGGAGCGGACGCGAGGTCACGCTGTGTTGTCGGTGAATCGTTCCGGCGCCGATAGAGGTTGCACATCACGTACCGATCGCGAGCCGGGCTGCGAAGTCTACCCGGATCGCGACACTTTGGCCAGAAATCCGCGATCTTGCGGTGTGTGAGCTTCGTGAAGTCGGATCTAAGTCGCCCTTTTGACAGACTCTTATCGTCTAGGAGACCGGATCAGAGACTTTCTTGGCCGTGGAGCCAGGCGTACGTCTCATCCATGAGCCGGGCCAGGCCAGCGCGTTGGCCGATCAGGGCCCGGGCCGCTCGCGGCGACAGCGTTTGCCACGCCAGGTAGCTCCGCACGGTCGCCAGCACCGCACGCTCCCGCTCCCACGCCAGGAGCGTCGCCACCGCCACGCCCGGCAGTGCCGCCACCGCCAGCCACCCCCATCCAGCACCCCACCTCGAGCCCGTCAGGAGGGCGACGAGGCCCATCCAGGCCGTGTGGATGACCAGGCCACCGATGACCTTGTAGGTGGCCTCTTCCTCGAGATGGGTACCCAGGCGGCGCACCGCCAGGTCAATCACCCGGTACGGCACGGCGAAGGCGGCCGCGCCCACCAGCACGACGGGCATCAGCGCCACGAACAGGACGACTTCGCGAGCGGCGAAGCGCAGGGCCGTCGCGCGCGACACATCGGCGCCCACGGTCTGTTCGAGCAGCCCGAACCGCCGCAGGCGGCGATCGTAGCGGCCAACCTCGTCCACGATCTCGTCGAATCGCCGGGGATCGCGCTCGCGCAGCGCCTGCAGGCCCGAGGCGATGGCGCGCCGCCGCGTCAGCTTCGCGTCGGCCCCGGGCGCCAGCCGGTGGAAGGCGCTGTAGATGCGGTCGATGCGCCGCACGAGCTCGTGCTCGCCCAGGGGCGAGGCTTCGACCATGACGTCGCGCAGACGGTCGCGCATCAGTGCCGTCAGCGCGTCGACGCGGTCTGCGACATCGTGCGCGACATCGTCAGCAAAGAACGGCCGGCCGTACGAGACGGTCGCCGTCGAGCGCATCTCGGCCTTGCGATCGAGGTTGAGCCCGACGGGCACGATCGCCACCGCGAGGCCGCGGGCCTCGGCGGCCATGACGATGCGCGCAGCGCCGGTCTTGAGGGGTTCGAGGTGGCCGCTCGAGTGGGTCGTGCCTTCGGGGAAGAGGCAGACGCAGTCGCCCGCGTCGAGGGCCTCGTCGACGGCGGCGAACATCTCGCGGTTCTTCGCCACGTCGACACCGGCGTCCTGGCGCCGGTAGACCGGGATGGCACCCGATCCGCGCACGAACCAGCCGACGAACGGCATGGTGAACAGCGGCGACTTGGCCAGGAAGCGCGGCGTCCGCTCAGAGGTGGTGACGACGAGCACCGGGTCGAGCAGGCCGTTGGGATGGTTGGCGATGATCAGCAGGGGCCCGGCAGGCGGGCGCGGGCCGACGCGCTCGATGCGGTAGAAGATCCACGCCGCAAAGCGCGCCAGGCCCCAGACGACGCGCGACACGAGCCGCATCACGCCGCGGATTCGGCCTCTCGCGCGAGGCGCTGACCTTCGGCCACATCGACACGCGCGAGGATCAGCGCCCCCACCACGAAAAAGATGATCACCGACAGGATGGCGTTCTGGCTCGATCCGGTCGCCCCGATCGCCGCGGCGAAGATGGCAGGGCCGATGATGCCGGCAAACTTCTCGAACACGGCGAAGAAGGCGAAGAACGCCGACGACTTCTGCTTGGGGATCATCGACGCGAACAGCGACCGCGACAGCGCCTGGCTGCCGCCCTGCACCATCCCGACGAGGACGGCCAGCAGGTAGAAGTGCGCTGCGGTCTTCATGAAGTACCCGAGCACGCTGATGCCCGCATACACCGCCAGCGCCAGGAAGATCGAACGCTTGGCCCCGACCACGGCCGCGAGGCGCCCGAAGGCGAACGCGAACGGGATGCCGACGAACTGCACGAGCAGGAGGGCGAGGATCAGGTCGCCCTGGCCGATGCCGAGCTGTGCGCCGTAGATCGACGCCATGCGGATGATCGTGTTGATGCCGTCGTTGTAGATGAGAAAGGCGATCAGCATCAGGAACGCCTGCCGGAACCGCGCCAGGTCGCGCAGGGTCTCGAGCAGCTGGCTGAACGCGGTCGTGACGAGCGCCATTCCCGTCGGCGCCGGCCCCCGGTGCTCGACGGCCGGCTCCGGCACGTGCCTGAACAGCGGGATCGAGAACAGCCCCCACCAGATCGCGACGCTCAGGAACGACAGGCGCGTCGCCTGCCCGGCGTCGGCGAGGCCGAACGTCTGCGGCGACGAGATCCACGCGAGGTTGAGCGCGAGCAGCAGGCCGCCGCCCGTGTAGCCGAGCGCGTAGCCGGCCGACGAGACGCGGTCGAGTTCCCCCGGTTGTGCGATGTGCGGCAGCAGCGAGTCGTAGAAGGTGAACGCGCCAGACACGCCGATGTTGCCGACCACGAACAGCAGCAGGGCCCAGAGCCACTGGCCTTCGTAGATGAAATACATCGCGGCCGTCGCCACGAGGCCGATGGCCTGGAAGATGAAGAGCAGGCGCTTCTTCATCGCGGCGAAGTCGGCCATGATCCCGAGGACGGGCGCCGACAGGGCGACGATCGTCAGCGCGATCGTGGTCGCGATCGAGAAGCGGAAGGTGGCGACGTTGGGGTCGATGCCCGACGCGGCCACCTGCGCGTAGTAGACCGGGAAGACCGCCGCGATGATCGTGGTCATGAACGCGGAGTTGGCCCAGTCGTACATGGCCCACGCGCGGAGTTCCTGGCGGTCGAGCCCCAGGCGGGCGAGCCAGGACGAAGCGGTCTGCATGGCGGTAGAGACTACCGCAATTGCAGGCGCCCGGTGTAAACGGCCATCCCCACGACGCTGTCGACGCCCATCGCGTCGAGTGTGTCGATTTCCTCCTGCGTCGTGATGCCGCCGGCGGCCGTCAGCCGGCGCGTGGTGGCCGCGCGCACGCGCGCGACAGCCTCCATGGGGATGCCCTGCATCAGGCCTTCGGTATCGACGTGCGTGTAGAGGAACTCGCCGCAGAAGGGCTCGAGGGCGCGTGCCGCGTCTGCCGCGTCCATCTCGGTCGCTTCCGTCCAGCCGCGGATGACGACCCTCCCGGCCTTGCTGTCGATGGCGGCGATCACGCGCTCGGGGCCGACGGCGTCGGCCAGCGCCGTGGCGAACGCGAGGTCGGGGCGGCCGTCGCGGAACAGCGCCGACGACACGATCACGGCATGCGCGCCGAGCCCGAGCACCGCGTCTGCGCGCGCGATCGTGCGGATGCCACCGCCGACGCGGCACGGCAGCGTTGCGCAGATCCGGGCAACGAGCGCCGCGTTCTCTCCGCTCTCGAGCGCGCCGTCGAGGTCGATGACCTGGACGCGCGGGTAGCGCGAGAACTTCGTCATCCAGCCGTCGAGGTCGTCGGTCGCCAGCGCGAGCTTCTGGCCCTGCACGAGTTGCACGACACGGCCGCCCTTGAGGTCGATCGCAGGAATCAGCACGGGTCGACGTCCTTGTCGAGGCGCATCGGCACGCCGGCACGGGCGAGGTGCCGCTTGAGTTCGAGCACGGCGTGCTCCTCAAAGTGAAAGACCGACGCGGCCAGGGCGGCATCGGCGCGTCCGTCGACGAACACATCGACGAAGTGATCGAACGTGCCGGCGCCGCCCGAGGCAATCACCGGGATGTTGACGGCGTCGGCGAGCGCCGCGGTCATGTCGAGGTCGAACCCGCTGCGCGTGCCGTCGCGGTCGATCGAGGTCAGCAGGATCTCGCCGGCGCCGCGTGCTTCGGCCTCGCGCGCCCACTCGACGGCGTCGCGGCCGGCGGCCGACGTGGCGCTGCGTGTGAACACGGCGTAGTGATCGCCGGCACGCTTGGCGTCGATGGCGACGATGACGGCCTGGCTGCCGTAGCGCCCGGCGAGTTCGGTGATGAGTGCGGGCGTCTGCAGCGCCGCGCTGTTGAGGCTCACCTTGTCGGCGCCGGCCTCGACGATCAGGTCGGCATCGGCCCCGGTCCTGATCCCGCCGCCGACGCACAGGGGGATGAAGAGTTCGCGCGCCACGGTCCGGATCGTCTGCGCGAGCGCCCGCCGGCCTTCGAGGGTCGCCGTCACGTCGAGGATGACGAGCTCGTCGATGCCCTCGACGTTGTAGCGCCGCGCCAGCTCGGCGGGGTCGCCCGCATCGCGCAGGCCCTCGAAGTTGACGCCCTTGACGACTCGCCCGTCGCGCACGTCGAGGCAGGCGATGAGCCGGCGCGTCAGCATCGCGTCACCCTGACGAAGTTCGCGAGCAACCTGAGCCCGACGTCGCCCGACTTCTCGGGATGGAACTGCGCCCCGAACACGTTGCCCCGCTCGACGACGCTGCTGAACCCGGTGCCGTGAACGGTCTCTGCAACGGTGCCGTCGACGATCGGCGCAGCGTAGGAATGCGTGAAGTAGGCAAAGGCCTCGTCGGCGATGCCGTCGAGGATGCGTGAGTCGCCGCGCCGTGACAGGGTGTTCCATCCGACGTGCGGCACTTTGAGGCGCTCGGATCCTGCCGGCCGCAGCAGCCGGCACGCGCCACCAAACACGCCGAGCCCGGGGAGCCCGGGCGCTTCTTCGCTGCCGTCGAAGAGAAACTGGAGGCCGACGCAGATGCCCAGCAGCGGCACGCCGGCTCCGACAGCCGCGCGGATGGCCTCGCGCCACGGCGTGTCGATCGACGCGGTCACGTTGAAGTGGCCGACACCGGGCACGATGATCCCGCGTGCGCCGGCGAGGTCGGCGGGCAGGGCGGGTGTCGCGATGTCGGCGCCGATGGCCGCGAACGCCTTGCGCACCGACGTGAGGTTGCCCGCGCGGTAGTCGATGAGGGCCAGCACGTCAGAGCAGCCCCTTGGTGCTCGGGAGCATCTGCGCGAGCCGCCGGTCTTTCGCGCAGGCGACGCGCAGCGCGCGCGCAAAGGCCTTGAACGTGGCTTCGACGCGGTGGTGGCTCGAGCGGCCGTACATCACCTTGAGGTGCACGTTGGCGCGAGCCGCCGCCGCGAACCCGTCGAAGAAGTCGGTGACGAGTTCGGTCTGCAGGT
Source organism: Acidobacteriota bacterium (assembly GCA_016789685.1). GTDB lineage: Bacteria > Acidobacteriota > Vicinamibacteria > Vicinamibacterales > JAFNAJ01 > JAEUQQ01. The sequence goes on from JAEUQQ010000725.1 coordinate 12,557, forward strand.
CGCCGACGACGCGCGCGCGCACGCCGAGGTCGACGACGTTGAACGGGCGTCCGCTGAGATCGATCGCGGCGACGGCGAGCGTCTCGTCCATCGGCATCACGAAATAGCCTGCGCGATTGATCCCCTTCTTGTCGCCGATCGCGTCGCGCACAGCCTCGCCGAGCGCGATGCCGACGTCCTCGACGGTGTGGTGCTGGTCGACGTCGAGGTCGCCGGTGGCCTTCAGCGTCAGGTCGAACCCGCCGTGCCGCGTGAACAGCTCGAGCATGTGGTCGAAGAAGCGGATGCCGGTCGAGACCTGGTAGCGACCCCGCCCTTCGAGCGTCAGGGCCAGGTCGATCTGGGTCTCGGTGGTGTGGCGGTGGATCACTGCGCGGCGCATAGCACCTCTTCGAGCGCGGCGAGGGCGCGCCCGGTATGTTCGACGACGCCCGCGCCGATCCGGATGCAGCCATCGCATCCCGGCTGGGTCGAGCGGTCGCGCACGAAGATGCCGCGATCCGCCATGGCGCGCACGACGGCCGGCACGTCGCCGCCGACGCGAACGAGCACGAAATTGGCCTGGCTCGGCGTGAACGACAGGCCCAGCCGCTGGCAGGCGTCGTACACCATCTGCCTCGAGGCGGCGACCTGGCTCCGGTACCACGCCACGTAGGCGTCGTCGCCCGCAGCGGCGGTGATGGCGGCCAGCGCGAAGATGTTGAGCCCGTACGGTGGCAGGTAGCGCCGCAGCCTCGCCATGGTCGCCTCGCTCGCCACGAGCGCGCCGGCGCGGACCGCCGCGAGGCCCTGGGCCTTGGCGAACGTGCGGCCGATCACGAGCTGCGGGAACGCGCCGATCAGATCGATGGCCGACTCGTCGGCGAAGTCGACGTAGGCCTCGTCGAGAAACACGATGCCTTCTGACGGCACGAGCGACAGCACCTCGACGAGCGCGTCGCGGCCGATCGCCACGCCGGTGGGGTTGTTGGGACTCGTCAGGAACACCACGCGCGTTGCCGGCGTGATCGCAGTGCGCAGCGCGTCGAGCGGGAACGCGAAACCTGTCAACGGCGCGACATCGACGATCTCGGCCTGCGCGAGCTCCGCGCAGGCGGCATACATGTCAAACGCCGGCTGGACGATGACCGCGCGTCGCTGGCGGCCATCGGCGCCGCGCTGCAGGTAGCCGTACGAGGCCGCGTGGATGCCTTCGTCGAGCCCGTTGGTCAGCGCGATCTGGTCGGGCGCGACGCCGAGCCAGCGCGCGGCGATGTGGTGGACCTCGGCGTAGTCGGGGTAGAAGGCGCAGTCTTCGCGCGTCACGCGGCGCATGGCCTCGAGCACCACCGGCGAACACCCGGCGGTGTTCTCGTTGAGGTGCAGGCGCAGGCCCGAACCGTACTCGGGGACCTTCTCGTACGCGCGGCTCATGAGACGCGCACCAGGATCGATTGCGCGTGCGCGCGGAGGCCTTCGGCGTTGGCGAGATCGACCACCGTGCGCGCAATCGTGCGCAGGCCACGCTCGCTGAGACGCTGGACGCTGCTCACGCGCACGAAATCGGCTGCGCTCAGGCCGCCCCTGAAGCGCGAAGCGCCGCTCGTGGGCAGCACGTGGTTCGATCCCGTGGCGTAGTCGCCCGAGGCCTGCGCGCTCCACGGGCCGACGAACACGGCCCCTGCGCGCACGCCGGCGACCACCGCCTCGTCGTCGCAGACCAGGTGTTCGGGCGCGATGCGGTTGGCGACATCGATCGACTCCTTCATCGACCTGGTGAGGACGATGGCGCCATTGCGATGCAGCGCCTCGGCGGCGGGGCCGTCGGCCGGCAGCTGCGCCGCGACTGCGTTGCGCACCTGCGTCGCCAGCCGCTTGCTCGACGTGATGAAGATGGCGCGGGCATCGACATCGTGTTCGGCCTGCGCGATCAGGTCGGCGGCGATCCACTCGGGACGCCCGCTGGCGGCCACGATGACGATCTCGCTGGGGCCGGCGTGGAAGTCGATGGCGCACTCGCGCGTGACGAGCGACTTGGCCGCGGCCACGTAGGCATTGCCGGGGCCGACGATCTTGTCGACGCGG
>JAEUQQ010000754.1 GCA_016789685.1 Acidobacteriota bacterium
CCCACTTGCCCCCCGCACGCCCCCTCGCCCCACGACGCAGGTCCATGCGTCATGACACGCGAGTGCGTTGGCGCCATGCGCGTGGCGCATATACAATTCCCGCAGTCGCCATGGACCTTCGACAACTGGAAATCATCAGAGCCATCGCTGAAACCGGATCGTTCACCGCCGCCGGCGCCAAGCTCGGCGTCTCGCAATCCGCGATCAGCCGCCAGATCCTGCTCCTCGAGGAATCGCTCAACGAAGCGGTGTTCCTCCGCATCGGCCGCCGCGTGCGGATCACGCCGGCCGGCGAAGCCCTGCTGCAGCTCAGCCACCGTGTCCTCCAGGACCTCAAGGACACCGTCGCCCTCATCACCGACAACCAGGAGTCGCTGCTCGGCAGCGTCCGCCTGGTCGGCGGCATGACGGTCTCGCTCTACGTCTTCCCGGCCCTGCTCAAGGACTTCAGGCGCGACCACCCGCAGGTCGACATCAAGATCACCGCCGGCAGCAGCGAGACCTGCACGTCGATGATCCGCACGGGCGCGGCCGACCTCGGCCTGATCACGCTGCCCATCGACGAACCCGACCTCGTCACGGTCCCCGCGATCGAAGAGGAACTCCTGCTCGTCACCGCGCCGCAGCATCCCCTCGCCCAGAAGAAACGCATTGTCGCCGCCGACATCCGCGGCGAGCAGTTCGTGCTCTTCGAGCCCGGCTCGGCCACGCGACGCGTCATCGACGAGTTCTTCGTCAGGGATGCGATCGCGCCGCGGATCGTGATGGAGACCGAGAACGTCGAGATCCTCAAGGCCCTCGTCCGCGCCAACATCGGCATCGGCATCCTGCCCTACCAGGCCGTCGCCCGCGAGGCGGTCAGCGGGCACTTCTTCACCTCGCGCCTCCACGGCCGCACCCTCGTGCGCAAGACGGGCTGGGTCTATGCCCGGGCCAGCCGCGTGCCGCGCACGGTGCAGGAGATCCTGCGGGCCTTCGACCACGTCAAGGGCAAGCTCAAGCTGTCGCCGCCGCCGCGTGTCGGGCGGCCAGAGGCCTAGCGCCGTGTCGACCACACGCATCGCCCTGCTGGGCTTCGGCACCGTGGGCCAGGCCGTCGCACGCCTGATCCTCGCGCAGCCCGACGTGTCGCTCACGCATGTCTTCAACCGCCACGTGGCACGCAAGCGCGTCGACTGGCTGCCGGGCGTGACGTGGACCGAGTCGATCGACGACATCCTCGCGGCGCGGCCCGACATCGTGATCGAGGTCGTCGGCGGCCGCGACCCCGCCGGGCACTGGATCGCGCAGGCCCTCGCCTCGGGGGCCGACGTCGTCACCGCCAACAAGCAACTCATCGCCAACGAAGGGGATCGGCTGCTCGCCGACGCCAGCCGCAACGGACGACGGCTGCTGTTCGAGGCCGCCGTCGCGGGCGGCATCCCGGTGATCCGCGGCATCCGCGAGGGCCTGGCCGGCGATCGCCTCACGCGCGTACTCGGCGTGCTCAACGGTACGTGCAACTACATCCTGACGCGCATGGAATCGGCGCACCTCGGCTTCGACGAGGCGCTCGCCGAGGCGCAGGCCGCAGGCTTCGCGGAAGCCGATCCCACCGACGACCTCGACGGTTACGACGCACGCGCAAAGCTCAGCATCCTTGCGCGCGTGGCGCTGGGCTACGCCCTGCCCCCCGAGCGGATCGCGTGCGGGTCGATCCGCCCCGTGCGCGACATCGACTTCGTCTACGCCGCACAGCTCGGCACGACGATCCGCCAGGTCTCGCGCGCGATCGTGGAGGGCGACGGGCTGGTAGCCGGCGTCACCCCCGGCCTCGTGCCGACCGGCGCGCCGCTCGCGCGCGCGGTGCGGAACCAGAACATCGTGGTCGTCACCGGCGACGCCGGCGGCGACACCGGCTTCTTCGGATTCGGCGCGGGTGGCGGCCCGACCGCCGTGGCCGTGATGTCGGACGTCCTCGCCCTGTCGGGCCACCGTGTCGCCGCGCCGGCTGGCACGCCCGACGCGCGACAGCCCGTCTCGGTGCGCGCCGGCATGCGCGAGCGCCAGTACGTGCGCTTCGTCGTCGACGATCGTCCCGGCATCATCGCGGCCATCGCCTCGGCCTGCGCTGCGCACGCGATCAACATCGACTCGGTGCTCCAGATCCCCTGGGCCGACAAGCAGGCGCTGCCCTTCGTGGTGACGCTCGATCCATGCGAGCCTGCCTCGCTCGTCCCTGCCCTGGCGGCGATGCGGGCCCTGCCGTTCAACGTCGCGGAGCCGTTCGCGATGCCGTTCGTCGAATGAGCGCCGGGCTGCCCTCGGCACCGTTCGAGATCATCGTCCCAGGATCGACGTCGAACCTCGGTCCGGGCTTCGATGCGCTCGGGCTCGCCCTGCAGCTCACGCTGCGCCTCCGCATCGTTGATCTCGAGGACGATGCGCGCGGGACAATCGACTGGCGACTGGGATCGCTGCCGCTCGACGGCGAGAACCTGATCGACACGGCCTTCCGCTGGGTCTCGCCCGCCGAAGCGTCGGCGCCCGAGGCACCTCGCGCGCTGCCGTCGATGGTCGTCGAGGTCGCGAGCGACATCCCGCTGCGGGGTGGGCTCGGCAGCAGCGCGGCGGCGATCGTGGCTGGCCGACGCCTGAGGGGTGCGGTGCTGTGCCTCACCTCGCGTGCAGCGCTGCTCGACGACGCGTGCGCCCTCGAGGGGCACCCCGACAACACATCGGCGTCGAGTCTCGGCGGCCTCGTGACGAGCGGCCCGCGGCGGCACGGGGGCGTGGCGGCGATCGCGGTGCCGTGGCCGCGCGATGTCCGGATCGTGGTGGCGACGCCGCAGCTGGGCCTGGCGACGAAAACGGCGCGCGCGGTCCTGCCGGCGCAGGTGCCCTATGCCGATGCGGTCCACAACGTGCAGCACACGGCCCTGTTGCTGCAGGCACTGGCCACGGGCGACCATGCGACGGTGCGTGACGCGTTGTCGGATCGCCTGCACCAGCCCTACCGCGCGCCGCTCGTCCCGGGGCTGGCGCGGGCGCTGGCCTTCGAAGCCCCGTCGGTGCTGGGCATGTTCCTCAGCGGTGCCGGTCCCTCGATCGCGGCGCTGGTCGTGGACGACGGGCGCGAGGCTATGACATTCCTCGAATCAATGTATCGAGATTTGTGTATATCATGTGACGTGCGGTGCGTCCCGGCGCATCCGCTCATCCCATGATCCCAGCGACCGACCCCCTTGCGCCCCCGGGCGCGTCCGCATCGTCACACACGCTCACAGGGCTCCAGTGCCATGTGTGTCACGCCACCTATCCGGCCACGGCGAGTTTCGTCTGCCAGGCCTGCTTCGGCCCGCTCGAGCCCGTCTACGACTACGCACGGGCCGCGCAGACGCTGACGCGCGAGGCCATCGCGTCGCGCCCGCGCAACCTGTGGCGGTACCGCGAGCTGCTGCCCATCACCGGCAAGCCCCGCACGGGGTTCACGTCGGGCTGGACGCCGCTCATCAGGGCCGATCGCCTCGCCGCGCGTCTCGGGGTCGAGGCGATCTACATCAAGGACGACGGCGTGAATCACCCGACGCTGTCGTACAAGGACCGCGTCGTGTCGGTGGCGGCGACGCGTGCGGTCGAGTTCGGCGCGAGCGTGTTCGCGTGCGCCTCGACGGGCAACCTCGCCAACAGCGTCGCGGCACACGCGGCTCGCCTGGGCCTGGCCTGCTTCGTCTTCATTCCCGACAACCTCGAGCCGGGCAAGGTGATCGGGTCGTCGGTGTACGGCCCGAGGGTCGTGGCGGTCAACGGCACCTACGACGACATCAACCGGCTGTGCACGCAGATCGCGGATCGGTACGGCTGGGGCTTCGCCAACATCAACCTCCGCGCCTACTACGCGGAAGGCGCCAAGACGTGCGCGTTCGAGATCGCGGAACAGCTCGACTGGACGATGCCGGCGCACGTGGTATCGCCGGTGGCAGGCGGCACCCTGCTGCCCCGCCTGTGGCGCGGCTTCCGCGAGTTCCACGACCTCGGCCTCGCGAGCGGCCCGCTGCCGAAGATGTACGCGGCGCAGGCGGCCGGCTGCGCCCCGGTGGTCAACGCGCTCGAGGCGGGCCTCGAACATCCCGACCCGGTGCGCCCCAACACGTTCGCCAAGTCGATTGCGATCGGTAATCCCGCCGACGGCTTCCAGGTGCTCGAGGTCCTGAAGGCAAGCGGTGGCTGGGGGGCCAAGGTCACCGACGAGGAGATCGTGTCGGCGATGCGCCTGCTCGCCGAGACCGAGGGCATCTTCACCGAACCGGCGGGCGGCACCACGCTCGCGGCCACGCGGGCGCTCATCGAGTCGGGGCGCATCCCCCGCAACGAGCCCATCGTCGTCTGCGTCACGGGGAACGGCTTCAAGACGGCCGAAGCGCTCAGCGGGACGCTTCCGGCGCCGCTGGCCATCGGGCGCAGCTTCGCGGATTTCGTGAAGGCCTACGAAGCGTAACCCGCGCCGACGCGACGACGCCGGTGTCGCGCTGCGCGGCTGGCATCGGCAGGCGCCGCACGCCAAGGGCGTCTGCGTCACCGGCTCGACGAATAGCATAGGGATTCGTTGCGGCTGTCGCGCTGCGCGGCTGGCATCGGCAGACGCCGGTTCCCGCAGGCCCCCGTGCATCTCAGCGGACACTGTACGATCAGCCTGCGTCCACCGGCGCCTGCCGATGCTGGCGCCGCACGGGGAGCCCGCGGGAGGCGACATCCGGCCCCGTCAGCCGCGCGCAGCGCGACAACGCGACGTGGCAGCAGGTAGAACCGGGCGCCTGGCGCCGTCGATGACGCCAGGGCGGTGTGCGGGTGGGCTGGGCTCGTCTATTTCTTGGGCGGCTGCTTCATCGTGTAGGAGCTGCGCGCCCACACGTTGACGTTGCCCTTCTTCGACTTCACTTCGACCTTGCGCGTGCGCTTGAGCGGATCGGGGTTCGACGAGTAGTAGCCGAGCATGTAGTAGTCGCTCGTCTCGGCGTCGATGCGCTTGAGGGCCTTGTCGAAGTCGTTCTGGTTGACGATCGCGAGGCCGCCGGTCTGTTCGGCGATGACGCGCAGGCTGTCCTGCGTCTTGCGGACGTGGTCGTTCCACTCGACCGGATCCACGTTCTCGTCGAGATCGGGGCCGCCCACGAGGCCGCGCGGGTCGATCGTGTAGAAGCTCGCGTTGGCCCGGTTGGCCGCACGGGTCAGTTCCGACAGTTCGCGCGCCAGGTCGGCGTCGGCAAACTGGTTGCCCTGCCGGCGCGTGGGGTCGTTGATGTCCTGCTGCGAGTCCGATCCGGTGATCTGCGAGGCCTGGTTCAGCGGGTCGTTCTCGAGGCGCGCGTTCACGAACGGGTTGAAATCGTACCCATTGCTCACGTAGACGACGGCCTTGCGGCGGTTCTGGACACGTTCGAGGTTCTGGACGATGTCGGCCGCGGTCGAGAAGGCCACGTGCGCGCGGTACCGCACTTCGCTCGGGCCCTCGGCGCCCTCGGCGCCGCCGATGATGTCGCTCGGCTTGAGGCCGTTGCCGGCGATCTTGTTGATGGCCTCGTCGAGACGCTTGCGGTCGTAGGTCATGTCGATCGCGATCGACGAGGGGCCCGTCGACACGATGCCGAACATGTCACCGTCGTGGATCAGCGTCTTCGAGATCCGCTTGAACAGGTCGCGGATGCGCCCCGTGTTGCGGAAGTCGAGGTGCAGGTCGTCGACGAACAGCAGGAAGATGCGCCCCGCGGCGTCCTGCGTCGGCCGTGCCGCCGGGAGGATGATGCCCTCCTGCGGCGGCGGCGGTGGCGGCGCGAGCAGGTTCATCACGCGTCCGCCGTGCACGAGCGTGAACGAGGCCACTTCCTGCGCGACGCCGTCTTCGAAGACCTCGATGTCGCTCTTGGTCAGGTCGGGCACGAACTGCCCGTTGGCGTCGCGCGCGATGATGTCGGTCGTGACCAGGTTGATCTGAACGGCAAACGTCGGCTTCGTGGGTACGTCGGGCGACTTGGGCGCCGCAGGTGGCTGGGTCTGCGCCGACAGCGTCATCAGGGCGCCAAGCACCCCGGCCGCCATCACTCCAAGCCTCGTCCACGTGCGACGAGTAGTGGCAATCGTCATGAACCGGATTATAGCGTGCCCTCGTCCGACCCGCGGGGCCGGAGCGACGGGACCTTGAGGCGGTCCCACTCGAAGCGCGTCTCGGGATACTGCTCGGCGAGCACGTGCCGGGCGTCCGGGTCGAGCGCCGTGCGCCCGATCCGGACCCAGGCGGGACTGCGGAAGAAATAAACCAGGCGATTGCGTCCGCCACCGGCGTCGCGCCCATCGTTCTGATAGAGCGCGACGGTATCGACGTTGCGCTTGTCGCGCTGCGTCCGCAGGTGCGGCATCCCGGCTCCCCTACCGGCCCGAGCGGGTGGGCTTGCCCCCCGCCTTTGCCGGCCCCGCCTTCCTGGCCGGCGCCGGCTTCTTCGCCGGGGCCTTCCTGGCTGGCGCCGGCTTTGCCAACCTCTTCGGCGCGACCTTGGCGGCCTTCTTGACGACCGGCCTGGCTGGAGCCTTGGCGGCCTTCTTTGCCACTGGCTTCGCCGCCTTCGACGCCGGCTTCGACGGTTTGGCCGGCTTGGCCGCGGGTTTGGCCGCGACCTTCTTCGCGACGGGCTTGGGCGCGGGCTTCGGCGCCTTCGACGCCTGCGCGGCCCTGGCGACCGGCTTCTCGACCTTGGCCGCCCTTGCCACCGGCTTGGCGACGACAGCGGCCTTCGGCGTCACGGCCGGCTTCGGCGTCACGGCAGGCTTCGCTGCCGCAGCCGGCTTGGCGGCCACCGCCGCCTTCGCGACAACGGCAGGCCTGGCCGCAGGCTTGTCACCCTTCGCGGGTGGCTCGGCCGCCGGAGCCTTGGCGGCGGTCTTCGCAGTCTTCGCGCTCTTCGTCGCCACGACCTCAGCGGTGGCAACCGGGACATCGGCCTTGCTCGCCTTGTCGGCCTTGGCCGGCTTCTCGACCGGTGGTGGCGGCGGGGGCGGAGGCGGCGGCGGGATGAACACCGGCATCGGCGGCATGGTGTCGCCGGGCTGAACTTCGTCGGCAAACGACTTCGAGGCGTGACTGACGAGGTGGAAGTGGATGTCGTCGCCGACCGACACGTAGCTCCACAACTCGGTCACGCTGAGCTGGTGATCCTCGATGATCCGGCGGGCGATATCTACCGTCGCGGCAGGCACATACAGCTGGAACGGTGCCTTGGCCCGGCTGAAGTGTCCCCACTCGGCCATGGCCTCCATCCGGTTGACCGACTCGCCGGACTCGACCTCGATGATGGCCAGCATCCGCTTGGCCCCCGTCGGGGGCGTCAAGACGAGGTCTGGGTAGTGGGTCTGCGTCCCGACCTTGAGTGACGCCTTCTTTTCGTCGCCCACGTTGGCGTCGACAGCGAAATACTTGGCCCGGAAGCGGTGATCGAGCGTACGAATGACGCGATCGTGCTCGATTTGCTCCTTGACCGGGCGGATCATGATGGGCGACACGGTGCCTCCGAGTGGGAGCTGGCCTGCAAAAACAGGCCTAATCGCGCCGGAACAATAGCACACCTTGTCGCGTGCCCCGCACGCTTTCCGCCCGCTGCGACCTCGCCCCCCCTGCCGGCCGCCGCGCCCAGGCGCGCGACCGGCCGGATTCACTCGCCGCCACGCGGCCAATCGGCGAGGATTCACCCAGTAGGCAGACATTCCGCGGCCGTCGTAGAATGCCCCGACGCCTCCTTGGCGGTCCTTCACTCATCCGGCACCCGGAGTTCCTATGCAGCGTTTCCGTCTCACCACCCTTCTCGGCTCGATCTGCGCCTGCCTGCTCGCGTCCGCCCTCGTCGCCGAGGCCCAGACGCCGTCGCCGGCCGACTCCCACGTCGGCAAGGACGGCCTCACGCCGGCCGTCGCCGCCCTGCTCGACCAGATCCGCCAGAACGACCGGGGGCAACTGGCCATCTCGCGTGAGGACGGCCGGTTCCTCCGGATGCTGGTCGCCGCCTCGAAGAGCAGGCGCGTCCTCGAAATCGGCGGCGCCTCTGGCTACTCGGCCATCTGGATGGGCCTGGCGCTGCGCGAGACGGGCGGCACCATGGTCACGATCGAGTACGACCCGGCGCGTGCGAAGGAGCTGACGGCCAACATCGCCAAGGCTGGCCTGTCAGACATCGTCACGGCGGTCTCGGGCGACGCGTTCGCACGTATTCCCGAGCAGAAGGGTGAGTTCGACCTGATCTTCCTCGACGCCTGGAAGAAGGACTACAAGCGCTTCTTCGACCTCGTGCTGCCCCGCCTGACGCCCGGCGGCCTCTTCCTCGCCCACAACGTCGTCAACAAGAAATCGGAGATGGGCGACTTCCTGGCCGCCATCGAGCAGACGTCGCTGTTCACGACCATCGTCTCGCCGTCGGGCGAGGGGATCTCGGTGTCGTACAAGAGGAGGAAGTAGCCATGCGCCG
>JAEUQQ010000767.1 GCA_016789685.1 Acidobacteriota bacterium
GGCTCGGTCGGTCATCCCCAGAGATAGTCATCCGACGCTTTCCCGTCCCGTTCTTCCGTCTCGGAGCCCGTCATGTCTGACGCATCATCCCCGTCGCCCGCATCCGGCCGCGGACGCACCGTCATCCTCACCGCCCTCGTCGCCACCGTCGCCACGGCAGCGGCCACGGCGATGCTCGTCAACATCTTCGAACGCAAGCAGGAGAGCCGGACGCCCGTCGTGCGGGTCGTCGAGATCACCGACGACACCGAGGACCCGGCCGTGTGGGGCCAGAACTTCCCGCTCGAGTACGACGGCTACCGCCGCACGGTCGACCAGGTCCGCACGCGATTCGGCGGCAGCGAGGGCGTCCAGCGCACACCCACCGCGGCCGACCCGCGCACCATCGTCGCGCAGTCGCGGCTCGAAGAGGATCCGCGGCTCAAGACCATGTGGTCGGGCTACGCGTTCGCGGTCGACTTCCGTGAAGAGCGCGGCCATGCCTACATGCTCGACGACCAGACCTTCACCGACCGCCAGAACGTCGTCAAGCAGCCCGGCACCTGCATGAACTGCCATGCCTCGACCTATGTGATGTTCAAGAAGCTCGGCAACGGCGACCTCACCAAGGGTTTCGAGGCGATGAACCAGATGCCCTACAGCGAGGCGCGCAAGCTCGCGAAGCACCCCGTGGGCTGCATCGACTGCCACGACCCGGTGAGCATGGCGCTGCGCGTGACCAAGCCGGCGTTCATGGAGGGCATGAAGGCCATGAAGGCGTCGCAGGGCGTCGCCGACTACGACGTGAACCGCGACGCCTCGCGCCAGGAGATGCGCGCGTTCGTCTGCGGGCAGTGCCACGTCGAGTACTACTTCAAGGGTGCCGAGAAGCGCCTGACCTACCCCTGGGCCAAGGGCCTCAACATCGACAACATGATGGAGTACTACCAGGAGGTCGGGCACAAGGACTGGGTGCACAAGGAGACGGGTGCGCCCGTGCTGAAGGCGCAGCACCCGGAGTTCGAGCTGTGGAACCAGGGCATCCACGCCCGCTCGGGCGTGATGTGCGCCGACTGCCACATGCCCTACACCCGCGTCGGCGGCACGAAGATCAGCGACCACCACGTGCGCAGCCCGCTGCTCAACATCAACCGCGCGTGCCAGACGTGCCACAAGTGGTCGGAAGAAGAGCTCAAGTCACGCGCCGAATCGATCCAGGCCCGCACCTACCGGATGCGCAACGACGCGATGGATGCGCTCGTGGCGCTGATCGAGGACGTCAAGGCCGCCCGGGCCGCCGGCGCGACCGATGCGCAGCTCGAGGCCGCCTGGTCGTACCAGCGCAAGGGCCAGTTCTACCTCGACTTCGTCGAAGCCGAGAACTCGATGGGCTTCCACGCGCCAGGCGAGGCCGCGCGCATCCTCGGCGACTCGATCAATGCCACGCGCCAGGGGCAGATCGCCCTGCGCGATTCGCTCGCGGGCAAGCCCGTGACGATGGCCACGCCGGCGCCGAAGCCGGCCGCGGCGACGGAAGCCGCCCCCGCGCCGGCCGCCAGGAAGTCGAACTGAGCACGGATCGGCGTCAGCCACGCGGCCGTCCTGCCTGGAGGCGGGACGGCCGCGCGTGCGTACGAGGGACGCGCGGGCTCAGCGCGACGGATCGTCGAACCGCGCACGGCGCATCTGCGCATACGCCGCCGTGTACTCGACGCCGTAGAGCAGGATCACCGACGACAGGTAGACCCACAGCAGGAACATCACCACGGCCGCGATCGATCCGTGAATCGAGAACCGCGACACGTCGTTGACGTACCACGAGAACAGCGCGAAGCCCGCGCGCCAGAGGAAGCCGGTCAGCACCGCGCCGATCCAGACGTCGCGGAAACGCACCCTGGTGTTGGGCACGAAGTAGAACACGAGGCCAACCACGAGGATGAGCATGAACGTCGTGGCCCACTCGACCGCGGTGCCGGTCAGCCGCATCAGCCAGGGCGTGCGGTCGGCCACCGAGGCAAACCACGAGGCCCTGACGACATGGCTGGCGCTGATCATGCCCAGGGCGAGCAGCATGAGCGCGCCGGCCGCGAGCATCATCAGGAACGAGATCAGCTTGTGCTTGAAGTACGTCGGCTGCCGATCGACCCGCCAGGCGTAGTTCACCGCCGTCGTGATGGCCCCGAACACGCCGAGGGCGCCCCACGCGGTGAGCAGGCCACCGGCCAGGCCCAGCGAGATGCGCTGCCCGCGGAACGCGTCGAGCTGCGCCGTGAGGAACTCGAACTGCCGGGGAAAGTACCGGAACAGGAACTCGACCACGCGCGTGCGGTCGGCGTCGGACGCGGTCGCCGAGCCCAGCAGCGACAGCAGCAGCATCAGGCAGGGGAACAGCGACATGAGCGCGAAGAACGCGACGCTCGACGCGTACGTCAGGTCGTTGCTGTTGTAGAAGCGGTGGAGGCCCTTGGCCGCGGCGCGCACCGCATCTTCGACCAGCGTCGCCGCCCGGAGCACGACGTGACGGGCGACGCGCACGAGGCGACGGTCAGGTGCGATCGGCATCCGCGGGAGGCGGCAGCGTGGGCACGCCGGACGCCGGCCCGGCTTCGGTCCATGCCGCCCGCACCTGGCTCATGCCCCACGCCGGCAGCCAGGTGGTGAGTGCGAACTTCGCGCCCGCCCACGCCAGCCGGCGCACGCGCCGCGACCGCAGCAGCACCAGCGCGCCGCCGGCCACGGCCGCGCCGATCGCCAGGCGCGTCAGCAACCGCTCGTCGTCTCGCCGCCGGTAGCGGCCGGCCCACGGATCAGTGCTGGGAGTCATCGAGGAATGCCACGTCGCTCCAGGCGGTCTTCTGCTTCTGGAACTCGTCGACCAGCCCGGCGACCGAACGGCGCCCCTCGTCGGCCGCCGTCTTGACCTTGTCGATCGTGCCGCGCCACCGCCCGACCTCGTCGAGGAGATCGCCGACATGCGGCTCGAGCCGCGACCGCAGCTTCTTGCCGTCGTCGGTGAAGAACAGGAACCCCAGCGCGCCCCCCACCGCGGCGCCCGCAACAATCGACCAGATCAGTCGTGACCGGCTGTCCATCGCTGTCCTACCACCCTCTCGCCCTGCCGCGCGTCACGCCGACGCGCTCGCCCGCCGCGCCGTCGCGGCCCGGCTCATGTCCTGGATGTTGTGCTTCCGCATCTTGCTGTACAGCGTCGGGCGATACAGGCCCAGGATCTGCGCCGCCTCCTGCTTGTTCCAGTTCGTCCGCTGCAGCGTCTGCAGGATCGCATGCTTCTCGATTTCTGCAAGCGTCCGGTGCGCCGGAATCACGAAATCGGCGTTCGACAACGCCGGCTCGCGCATCTCGTCGGGCAGGTCGCCCACCGTGATCTCGGGCCCCTTCGACACCAGCACCCCACGCTCGATCACGTTCTCGAGTTCGCGCACGTTGCCCGGCCACCGGTGACGGATCAGCACGTGGTACGCCGGCGCCGCGATCCCCTTGACCTGCCGCCCGTGCCGCTGCCGGTACTTCTCGAGGAAGAACTCGCACAGCAGCGGAATGTCTTCGGTGCGCTCGCGCAGCGGCGGCACCTTGAGCGCGATCGTGTTGATGCGGAAGTAGAGGTCCTCGCGCAGTGTCCCCTCGCGCAGCGCCGCCTCGACGTCGATGTTGGTGGCGCAGATCAACCGGAAGTCGACGTGGACCACGCGATCGCTGCCCACGGGACGGTACTCGCGCTCCTGCAGCACGCGCAACAGCTTCGTCTGCAAATACGGCGGCATCTCGCCGATCTCGTCGAGCAGCAGCGAGCCGCCCTCGGCGAGTTCGAGCAGGCCGTCCTTGTCCTGCGACGCACCGGTGAACGCCCCCTTGCGGTAGCCGAACAGCTCCGACTCGATCAGGTCCTTGGGAATCGCCGCGCAGTTGATCTTGATGAACGGGGCTCGTGCGCGCTTGCTGTTCGCGTGCAGCGCGTTGGCGATCAGTTCCTTGCCCGTGCCGTTCTCGCCCTGGATCAGGATGTTGGCGTCGCTGGTCGCCACATTGGCCACGAGTTCGAGCAGGTCGTGCATGCGCCGGCTCTTGCCGATGATGTTCGCGAGCCTGAACGGCCCCTCGAGCTGCCGCTTGAGCTGCTCGTTCTCGCTCCGCAGCTTCCGGCGCTCGAGCGCCTTGTCGAGGATCGCCAGCAAGGCGTCGGGCGCGATCGGTTTCTCGAGGTAACTGAAAGCGCCCCACTTCATCGCCGCGACCGCCGACGGCACCGACCCATGCCCGGTCAGCACCAGCACCTCGACCGATTCGTTCACCTGGCGGAACCGGCGGACGAGTTCCAGCCCGTCGAGATCGGGCAGCCGCAGATCGGTGATGACCACGTCTGGTTTCAGCGTCCGGAAGATCTCGTCACCCCGGCGAGCCGACCCGGCCGTCCGCACGTCGAAGCCCTCGCGGCTCAGCAACAGCGACAGCCACTCGAGGATGGCCTGCTCGTCGTCGATCGCGAGGATACGGATGCGCTTGTCCGTTGCCATGATGTGTCGTGTGGGCGCATTCGAGTCGATGAACGCGTCAAGAAATTATACACGACCGGCTCAGGCGCATGGAATGCCGTCAGGCCAACTCGACTATCAGCCGCCGGCCGTCACCGCCGCCCGCGCGGATATAATCGCGCCTCATGAGCGACATGCCCAGAACCGTCGTCGTACCCATCCGCAGCGCGCCTCGTCCGGCGGTGGTTTCGACCGAGCCCGACAAGATGCTCTGCGAGCGGTGCGGGGCCGAGATGTTCCGGATGCACGCCGTCTGGCGCTGCCCGGAGTGCCGCTTCAAGACCGACTGCTGCGGCTGGTAGCCGCCGCCACCGCGCCTCTGATCGCCACCGATGGACGTCCTCCACTCGCACGTTCGCCCCACCGACCCCGACTTCGCCGCAAACGCCGCGCACATGCGCGACCTGGTCGAGACACTCGGCCAGCACCTGGCCCGGGCCCGCGAGGGCGGCGGGCCGCGTTACCTGCAGCGGCATCGCGACCAGGGCAAGCTGCCCGTCCGCGAGCGCCTCGAGGCCCTGCTCGACACCGACTCGCCCTTCCTGGAATTGTCGCCGCTGGCGGCCTTCGGGATGTACGACGGCGAGGCGCCCGGCGCCGGCCTCGTGACGGGTATCGGCCGCGTCTCGGGGCGCGAGGTGCTCCTCGTCGCCAACGACGCGACGGTCAAGGGCGGCACGTACTTCCCGATGACCGTGAAGAAGCACCTGCGCGCGCAGCAGGTGGCGCTCGAGAACCGCCTGCCGTGCGTCTACCTCGTCGACTCGGGCGGCGCCTTCCTGCCGATGCAGGCCGACGTCTTCCCCGACCGCGAGCACTTCGGGCGCATCTTCGCCAACCAGGCGCGGATGTCGGCCGAGCGCATTCCGCAGATTGCCGTCGTGATGGGGTCGTGCACCGCTGGCGGGGCCTACGTGCCGGCGATGTCGGACGAGACGATCATCGTGCGCGATGTCGGCACGATCTTCCTCGGCGGCCCTCCGCTGGTGAAGGCCGCGACGGGCGAAGACGTGACGGCCGACGAACTCGGCGGCGCCGACGTGCACACGCGCGTGTCAGGCGTGGCCGACTATTTCGCCGATGACGACGCGCACGCGCTGCACCTGGCGCGCACGATCGTCTCGACGCTGCACACGGTCAAGCACCTGCCGGCCGACCGCACCACGCCCGAGGATCCCCGCTACGACCCGCAGGAGTTGTACGGCATCGTGCCCGCGAACCTCCGGACGCCCTACGACGTGCGCGAGGTGATCGCCCGTGTCGTCGACGGCTCCCGGTTCGACGAGTTCAAGGAGCGCTACGCGACGACGCTCGTCACGGGTTTTGCGCGCATCCACGGCTTTCTCGTGGGCATCATCGCCAACAACGGCGTGCTGTTCTCGGAGTCGGCGCTCAAGGCGACGCATTTCATCGAGATGTGCGCCATGCGGCGCGTCCCGCTCGTCTTCCTGCAGAACATCACCGGGTTCATGGTGGGCAAGCAGTACGAGCGCGCGGGCATCGCGAAGGACGGCGCCAAGATGGTGCACGCGGTCGCCAACGCGCAGGTGCCGAAGTTCACGGTCATCATCGGCGGGTCGTTCGGCGCCGGCAACTACGGCATGTGCGGCCGCGCCTACGACCCCCGCCTGCTGTGGATGTGGCCCAACGCGCGCATCTCGGTGATGGGCGGCGAGCAGGCGGCCGGTGTGCTGACGACGGTCAAGCGCGACCAGCTCGCACGCGAGGGCAAAGCGTTCACCGCCGACGAGGAAGCCGCGATCCGGACGCCTATCCTCGAGAAGTACGACGCCGAGGGCTCGCCGTACTTCTCGACGGCACGCCTCTGGGACGACGGCGTCATCGATCCCGCGCAGACGCGGACGATGCTCGCCCTTGGCCTGTCGGCGGCGTACAACGCACCCATCCCCGACGCGCGCTTCGGCGTCTTCCGGATGTGAGGCATCGATGACCACGCTGTCGATTGCCCGCGCGGCCCACGTCGCCACCATCACGCTCCAGCGGCCAGACGTTCGCAACGCCTTCAACGAAACGATGATCGCTGAGCTCACGACCGCGGCGCAGCAACTGGCCGCCGACGCCAGCGTGCGCATCGTCATCCTGCGCGGCGCGGGCGCGGTGTTCTGCGCGGGCGCCGACATCGGCTGGATGCAGCAGATGGTGCACTACGCCGAAGACGAGAACCGTCGCGACGCGCGCGCCATGGCCGGCATGTTCGAGGCTCTCGACACGATGCCGAAGCCGCTCGTCGGGGTCGTGCAGGGCGCGGCCCTGGGCGGCGGCACCGGCCTGGCCGCCGTCTGTGATGTGGTCATCGCCGCCGACGATACATTGTTCGGGTTCACCGAGACGAAGCTGGGCATCCTGCCTGCCGTCATCTCGCCGGACGCGATCGCCAAGATCGGCGTCTCGCAGGCGCGGG
Source organism: Acidobacteriota bacterium (assembly GCA_016789685.1). Taxonomy (GTDB): domain Bacteria; phylum Acidobacteriota; class Vicinamibacteria; order Vicinamibacterales; family JAFNAJ01; genus JAEUQQ01. The sequence goes on from JAEUQQ010000767.1 coordinate 6,952, forward strand.
CGCTGTTTCTCACGGCCGAGCGCTTCACCGCGCAGCGCGCGCGCGACATCGGGCTGGTCCACCACGTCGTGCCGGCGGCCGTGCTCGACCAGCAGCTCGGCGTGGTGGTGCAGGAGCTGAGTTCGTCGGCG
>JAEUQQ010000028.1 GCA_016789685.1 Acidobacteriota bacterium
CCTCGCGCGTGCCCGACGCGTCGTTCCGCGACGTCGGCGTGTTCGTGCAGGACGAGTACGACGTGACCCCGCGCGTGCGCCTCGTCGCGGGCCTGCGGCTCGACCGCTACACCGTCACCACAAAGGCGACACCGGCCTACGAGATCGAGTCGCTCATCGCGGGCGCCACGCCGGCGATCGACCCATCGACCCTGCCCAGCCTCGGCGGAAGCCAGTTGGGGCGCACGGCGCTGACGGGCGACATCGGCGTCGTCGTCCGCGCGAACGACACCGTGAGCCTGCTGGCGCGGTACGGACGCAGCTACCGCCACGCCAACCTCGAGGAACTCCTGTTCTCGGGCAGCGCCACGGTTGGATACATCATCCCCAACATGTCGGTGAAGCCCGAGACGGGCAACAACATCGACCTGGGCATCAAGGTGCGGTCGCCGCGGTACGCCGCGTCACTGGCGTACTTCAACAACAGCTACGACGGCTTCATCTCGACCGAGATCGTCTCGCAGGCGACCGCCGGGCCGTTGTCGCGCGCGATCAACTTCAGCGACGTGCGCATCCAGGGCGTCGAGGCCGACGGCGAACTGCCGCTGCGCTTCTCGCGCGCGCTGGTGACGCTGTTCGGCAACGTGGCGTTCACGCGCGGCGACGTGCTGCGCGGCGCGAACCCGCTCACGGGCGACTCGCTCGACAACACGCCGTTCGACAACATCTCGCCGCTCAAGAGCACGCTCGGCGTGCGGCTCAGCGACGCGCGCGACCGGTTCTGGGTCGAGTACGGGGCACGGCTCCAGAAGAAGGTCGAGCGCGTGGCGCCGACGCTGATCGACTCGCCGTACCTGATCGCGCAGGACCTGCTCTCGCTCGACGGGTTCGCCATCCAGCGCCTGGCGATCGGCGCAGACCTCACGCCGCTGGGCAACCGGCTCGGCGTGGTCGTCGCCGTCGAGAACCTCGGTGACACCTACTACCGCGAGCAGTTCCAGTTCGCGCCGGCGCGGGGCCGGACGGTGACGCTGGCCCTGCGCGTGCGCAACTAGCGGAGGCGACATGGAGACCGTCATGGCTCGTCGCAACGCTCGCCAGGCCACGCGCCGGCTCGTGTGCGCCGCGGGATGCGCGATCGCGCTGGCGTTCGCGGCCCCCGCGCCTGCACAGCCGGCGCGCACCGCGCAGGCGGTGGTGGCTCCCGCCTCGTGGGCCAGCTACTTCCCCTTCCGCCTCGGCGATTCGTGGACGTATGCCTGGACGGTCTCCGGCACCGCTGCCCCGGCGGGCACGTCGGTGCGCACCCGCGTGTTCGACGGCACCGCCTTCGTCGGCGACAGCGTCGGCTACAAGCTCGTCGGCGACGACGGCACGTACCATCTCTACACGTTCAGGAAGGGCGTGCTGTCGATCCACAGCTCGTTCGAGGCCGGCAAGCTGCTCTACTACGACCCGGCAGTCGTGCTCGCCTCGCCCGAGATGGTGGTCGGAGTGCCGCGCACGGTGACACACCCCGACACGCGGCGGACATGGACGACAACGCTCGTCGGGCTCACCTCGGTCACGACTCCTGCGGGCACGTTCGCCAACGTGCTCGAGATCCGCCTCGAGATGCGGGCCGACGACTACGTGTCGACCGCCACCCACTACTTCGCCCCCCGCGTCGGCCTGGTCGCCTATCGGTATGCGTTGCGTGATGCCTCGGGCCAGCAGGCACTGCTCGACGTCGATGCGACGCTCAAGCTGGCGCGGCTCGCTGGTGTCACGGTCCGCAGTATCGACGATGTCGCCCGGCTCGAATCGCGCGACAGCGCGATGGCCCGGGCCACGCCGAGGGGCGACCGCGCCATCGGCGA
>JAEUQQ010000051.1 GCA_016789685.1 Acidobacteriota bacterium
GAAGAGGCGTTGCCGAACACCAGGAACACAGCGCCACGGCCACACGTGCTGAGAGGTGCACCCAAAACCACTCATGCCCGCGTCCATCCTCGCCTTCGCCTCGTCACTGCACCTCGGCCTGACACTCCTGCGCTATCACCGTAGTGCCAGCCACCGGATGGGGATCCCCCTCGTCCTCGTCTCGTCGGTCTTCGTCGCCATCCCCTGGGTCCTCGCCTCGGCCCAGGACGTCCTCGTCGGCCTCGCGGCGCACCTCACCTGGTTCGCCACCGCAGAGCCGATCGACCGCTGGCTGCGCGCGGCGCCGGTCGTGGCACGTGTGGCCCCGGTGGCGGCGACGTCGGCGCCCGCTCGGGCGCCGGCGCCCGGGCGTGCGGCCCAACCACCGGCCCCGCCCCGCCAGGCGCCGCGCCCGTCGGGGTTCGTGGCGCTGCCCGTGATTGGCGTGGTCGAAGAGACGCCCGACATCAAGACGATCCGCGTCACGCGCCCCGAGGGCTTCGCCTTCGCGGCCGGGCAGTTCCTGACGGTGCGCATCCGGATCGACCAGCGCGACCACGTCCGCTGCTACTCGATCAGTTCGTCACCGCAGACGGCCGGCTACCTCGAGATCAGCGTGAAGCGGCAGGGACTGGTGTCGTCGGCGCTGCACGCGACCATGCGCGCGGGAGGCGTGCTGCACGCGCGGCGCCCCGCCGGCACGTTCGTCTACCCCGAGGGCGACGACCGCGCCCTGGTGCTGGTCGCCGGCGGCGTCGGCATCACGCCCATGATCAGCATGCTGCGCCATGGACTCGCGACCGAGCCGCAGCGGCCGTTCACGCTGCTCCACGGGGCCCGCGACATCGGCGGGTTGGCGTTTGCCGACGAACTCCGCGTGCTCGCGCGCCGCTGGCCCTCGCTGCAGTGGGTCCCCGCCGTCAGTGGCGCGGGGGCCCCACCCTTCTGCTATCCGGGGCGCATCGACGCGCACCTGATCACCACCACCGTCCCGAACATCGCCGATGCGCTGGTGTACATGTGCGGGCCGTCGAGCATGCTCGACACGGTGCGACAGACGCTGCTGTCGCTCGGCGTCGCCGATGCCCAGATCAGGTTCGAGCGGTTCGAGGCCGCGATCGCCGCCGTGGGCGCCCATGCGACCGCGGCGGCCGTGAACGAGGGAGACGACACGGGCCCGCCCGCCAAGGGCAACGTGATCACGTTCGCGCGCAGTTGCCAGACCCACACCGCGGGCAAACGCGACACGCTGCTCGACGCGGCCGAGGCCTGCGGCGTGGCCATCCCCTCGCTGTGCCGGGCCGGCGTGTGCGGGACGTGCCGCACGCGTGTGAAGGAAGGCACGGTGCGCTGCGACACGTCGGCGCTCGGCGAGGACGAACGTGCTGACGGCTACGTCCTCGCGTGCGTGGCGCACGCCGACTCCCACTGCACGGTGGAGGCCTGATGCACGCGCCCGCCGATGCCCGCACGCTGGAGACCCAGCAGCCACTGCTGCCGCTGCACGCGCTCACCAACGTCCTGTGGTGGAGCCTCGTGACGTCGGTCGTCCTCGGCGTGTGGATTCTCGTCGACCGCAACGGCTGGTCGTACTATGCCACCCCGCTCGGCGTCCGCGGCTACCACCCCATGCACAAGGCCCTGCGGCCCACGGGGCAGATCGCCCACCTGCTCGGCACGGGCGGCTGGCTGATGATGCTCGTGCCGCTGCTCTACCAGGTCAGGAAGCGGGTGAAGGCCTTCGCGTCGTGGGGGGCGATCTCGACCTGGCTCGACGTCCACATCTTCTGCGGCATCGTGGGCCCGGTCCTCGTGACCTTCCACACCTCGTTCAAGTTCAATGGGCTGATCTCGGTCGCCTACTGGTCGATGGTCGCGGTGGCCCTGTCGGGCTTCATCGGCCGCTATCTCTACGTCCGGATCCCGCGCACGCTTCGCGGCGTCGAGCTGTCGCACGACGACATCGTCGGTCGCGTCGCCGAACTGCGTGACGACATCGCGCACATCGCGCTGCCCGACGACATGCGGGCGCTCGTGGACGGGGCGGGCGCGGCGCGGTCACGCCGCACGCGCCGTGCGCTGCGCCACACGCTGATCGCCCACGGCGTCGCGGCCGATCGTGCCGCCGGCATCATCGCCCTGCTCGAACAGCGTGACCAGCTCGCCGACCGGATGCGCGCGCTCGCGCGCCGGCAGCGCCTGTTCGGGCTCTGGCACGTCTTCCACCTGCCCCTCGTCTGGATCATGTTCGCCATCGTCGCCCTGCACGTGGGACTCGCCCTGTATCTCGGGTACTGGCCGATCTGAGGAAAGACTCCCCATGACACCCGCTCGACCACTCAGGGCCTGCCTGCCCATCGCCGCGGCACTGCTGATCGCCTGTGCGGCGTTGCTCGCGCTCCCGTCGCCTGCAGAAGCGCAGCTCGGCGCGCTGGCCTCGCCCGGGCCGCTCGCGAGGGCACATGCCAATCTCGAAGGACTTTCGAACTGCCAGAAGTGTCACGAGCCAGGGCGACAGGTCACCGCCAGCAAGTGCCTGTCGTGTCACCAGCCCATTGCCCAGCGCATCGCGCGCAAGAAGGGCGTGCATCGCGAGGTTACCGACGACTGCGTCACCTGCCACGTCGAGCATGCCGGCGCTGATGCCGACCTCCGCCCCCTCGACACGAAGACGTTCGACCACCCGGCCGAAACGGGCTTCGCGCTCGAGGGCCTCCACGCGAAGCTGAGGGGCAACTGCGCCGCCTGCCACAAGACGCGGTCGTTCCTCGTGGCCCGTCCCGAGTGCGCGTCGTGCCACGCCGACCCGCACAAGGGCACGCTCGCGGCTACGTGCACCACGTGCCATTCGACCACCGCGGCGTTCAAGGACGCGGCCAGGACGTTCGACCATGCGAAGTCGGCGTTCCCCCTGACGGGCAAGCACCAGGCCGTGGAGTGCGCGAAGTGCCACAAGTCGAAGCTGTTCAAGGATGTCGCGTTTGCCTCGTGCACCAGCTGTCACAAGACGCCGCACGCGCCGACGTTCAGCACCGCGTGCACGAGCTGCCACACCACCGCGGCGTGGCGCAGCGTCAAGGTCGACCACGCGCGCACCAGGTTCCCCCTCGTCGGTGCGCACCAGCGCGTCGAATGCGTGAAGTGCCATGTGCGGCCGGCGACCCAGGTCAAGCCGAAGTCGGCGACGTGCAGCGACTGCCACACCGACCCGCACAAGGGCCAGTTCAAGGCGCAGGGCTGCGACACGTGTCATGACAACACCAGCTTCAAGCGCGCCAGGGGATTCGACCACGCGAAGCAGACGGCCTTTGCCCTCACGGGCAAGCACGCCGCCGTCGAGTGTGCGAAGTGCCACAAGTCGGCCGCGCCGAGCAACGTGCCGCTCTCGAAGCGGACGGTCGACTTCAGGGGTGCGAGCAAGGCCTGCGCCAGCTGTCACAGCGATCCTCACCGGGGCGAACTCGGCACGACCTGCGAAACGTGCCATGGTACGTCCGACTTCCTGGTGAAGTCGTTCACCCACCCGAAGCAGCCGGAGTTCTACACCGCGGGCCATGCGGCGGTCGCCTGCCTGAAGTGCCACGCGGGCACCCGGGCCACGACGCCGACCATGCCGGCACGCACGGGCGCGCCTGTCGCCGGGGCCCGTTTCAAGGGCCTGCCCACGACCTGCGTCTCGTGCCACACCGACGTCCACCTCGGCCAGGTCGGCACCACGTGCGAGAAGTGCCACGGCATCGACAGCGTCAAGTTCGCGCCCTCGACGTTCTCGCACGACACCTCGGCGTTTGCCCTCACGGGCAAGCACCGCGACGTCGAATGCGCGAAGTGCCACAAGGTCGAGAAGGCGGCGTTTCCGGGCGGGATGGGCGAGGCGCGTCGCCTGACCGGCCTGCCGAAGGACTGCGTCTCGTGCCACGCCGACGTGCACCTGGGACAGATCAAGGCGCCGTGCCAGACCTGCCACACGACGTCGTCGTTTGCGGTGAAGACCTTCACGCACAAGGGCCTCGAGCACCTGTTCGTGGGCGCGCACGCGAAGCTCGAGTGCGTCCAGTGCCACAAGAAGTCGGATCGCGTGTTCCCCTCGGGGCGCGGCGTCGCCGTGACGTTCAAGACCGGCACCGAGTGCTCGTCGTGCCACACCGATGCGCACAAGGGCGCGATGGGGCCGTCGTGCGCGTCGTGCCACTCCCCCGATACGTGGCGCACGCCGAACACGGGGTTCCACAAGCTCACCACGTTCCCGCTCGAGGGCCAGCACGTCGCCGTCCCCTGCCAGTCGTGTCACGTCAAGGGACAGGTCAAGGGCACGCCGACGACCTGCTACGACTGCCACTGGATCCGCAGGCAGGACGACCGCTACCGCCTGCAGCTGGGCGCCCAGTGCGGCGAATGCCACCGCCCGGCCGCGTGGACGGCAGTGCGCTTCGACCACGGCGCGCGCACCGGCACCGCGCTCAACGTGAGCCACCAGGTGCTCGCGTGCGCGACGTGCCACAAGGGCAACACGTTCGCCAACACCAGGCCCGAGTGCGTGTCGTGCCACGAACCCGACTACCGCCGCACGACGAATCCGAACCATGCGGCGGCGGGCTTCCCGCTCGACTGCACCGTCTGCCACTCGCCGTCGGCCCCGACATTTGCCGGCGCACGCTTCTCGCATGACACGTTCGTCCTTGCCGGCCCGCACGCGGCGGCGGCGTGCGCGAGCTGCCACAAGGCCAACGTCTACAAGGGCACGCCGCGCGAGTGCATCGGCTGCCACCAGGCCGACTACCAGCGCACGACAAGCCCGAACCACGCGGCCGCCGGCTTCCCGACCGCGTGCGAGTCGTGCCACCGCCAGACCGACAGTTCGTGGCGGGGCGTGTCGTTCAACCACGCCCAGTTCTATCCGCTCGCCGGGGGCCACGCCGCGGCGACGTGCGCGAGCTGCCACAAGAACGGACAGTACAAGGGCACGCCACGCGACTGCGTGGGCTGCCATCTCGCCACCTACCAGGCGACGAAGAGTCCCAACCACCAGGCCGCTGGCTTCACCACCGCCTGCGAGTCGTGCCACCGCAACGGCGGCCCCGGCTGGACCGGCGCGTCGATCAACCACGCGCAGTTCTACCCGCTGCTCGGCCGCCACTCGACGGCCAACTGTGCAAGCTGCCACACGAACAATGCGTACAAGGGCACGCCCCGCACCTGCGTGCCCTGCCACCAGGCCGACTACCAGCGGCCCACCAATCCGAATCACGTGTCGGCGGGCTTCCCGACGACCTGCGAGCAGTGCCACAAGGAGGGCGGCCCCGGCTGGACGCCGGCGACCTTCAACCACGCGACGTACTTCGCGCTGCAGGGCGCGCACACCACGCTGAGCTGCGCCAGTTGCCACAAGAACAACATCTATCGCGGCACGGCGCGCACCTGCGTGGGCTGCCACCAGGCCAGGTACGACGCGACGCGGTCACCCAATCACCGCGCAGCAGGCTTCCCCACGGCGTGCGAGACCTGTCACCGCGCCACCGACACGCTGTGGACGCAGGGACGCTTCACGCACACATGGTTCCCGATCACCTCTGGCAAGCATGCCAACCGCGCGTGCGCCGAGTGTCACCAGGATCCGAACAACTACAAGTCGTTCACCTGCCTGACGTGCCACACGAGGTCGGAGACCGACAAGGATCACCAGGGCAAGAACGGCTACCGCTACGACTCGCTCGCCTGCTACTCGTGCCATCCGGACGGCCGGGATTGAGCATGGACAGCTACAGGGACGCCATGGACATTCGCTACGTCGTCCGCGTGGGCCTCGTCGGCGCCGCGCTCGCCGGGATGGCTCCGGCACTGGCGCTGGGGCAGCCATCGCTTGCCGAGGTGGCACGCCTCGAGACCGCACGCCGCCACGCCATCACCCAGCCGGCGCCGGTCTACACCCGGGCCACGCTGCCCGTGATCCGCCCCGCCACCATCGTCGCCTCGGCCACCGCGGCGGCACAGGCGACGACGCCCGCCCCGATCACGAAGCCAGCGCCCCCACCGGCCGCCGCGGTGGCGCCGAAGGTCGCCTCACCGCGTCCCTGGGGCCGGGTGGCGTTCTTTGCCACCGCCATGCAGGTGAGTCCCGACGAAGGCGCCAGCCAGCACGCCGAGGAGTTCACGTCGACGGTCGCGTTCCACTCGCCCGATGGGCCGGCGACGTTTCTCGAGTACGGGCTCGACGCGCGCGCGACGAAATACACGGCGCGCGGGCGCGCCCGTCGCCTGTCGCTCTACGAGGCCTGGGCGGGCGTGCGCCTGCTCGACGATGCGCTGCGCGTGCGTGGCGGACACCTGTGGGTGACCGAGGTCGGTGGACTCGGGTCGATTGCAGGCGGGCTCGTCGAGTACAAGCATGGCATCGGCGCGGCGAAGCTGCGGCTCGCCGCCTTTGGCGGACGCGAGCCCGTCGCGTTCGACACGGGGTACGTGCCCGACGTAACGCGCGTCGGCGGCTACGTCGCCCTCGACGCCACGGGGCTGCGCCGGCACACGATGGGCTACGTGCTCATCCGCAACCAGGGCCTCACCGAACGCTCGGTGCTCACCACGACCAACTACCTGCCGGTGACGCCGAAAGTCTTCGTCTACCAGTCGGCCGAATACGACCTGCAGGGCCCGGCGGGCCAGGGCACCGGTGGCCTGTCGTACTTCTTCTCGAATGCGCGCGTCACCGCCACATCGCGCATCGACCTGCTCGGGTCGTATCACCGCGGACGTTCGATCGACACGCGCACGCTCACGCTCGACCAGATCAACGGGCGGCCCGTGCCGCTGAAGTCGCTCGAGGGCCTGTTCTTCGAGTCGTTGTCGGGCCGCGTGACCGTCGAGGTCGTCAAGGGCGTGCGCCTCTACGCCGGATACGGACGCGACCGGAACAATCGCGACAGCGATCCGACCGGTCGCCTGCAGGTGGGCGGCCACAGCGGCAACCTCGCGGGGACGGGGTTCGACGTGACGGCCTCGTGGAACCGGATCGATCGCGGGGCGCCCGGCACCTACAGCGCCTACTACGTGTCGGTCGGGCGATCGCTCACGCCGCAGATCTACCTGAGCGGCGACTACAGCACGTCGTTGTCGGTCTTGCGCTTCACGCGCGGCGACGGCGTGATCGTGGAATCGCATCCCGAGACGAGCCGCTACGGCCTCTCGGCAATGTGGCACATGGGCCGCCTGGTGAGCCTGATCGTCAACGGCGACATGACGCGCGACGACATGGGGCACGAACTCCGAATGTTCTCGGGACTCACCTATCGGCTGCCGCAGTAGCGTGAGGGATGTGGCGCCCGCAGGGCGCGGCGGCGCAGCCGCTCGCTGCGCCGCACCGTCGGCGTGCCGGCGCCCTAGCCGAGGAAGGCCTTCGCGCCCGGAATGGTCTTGATGATCTGCTCGACGACGTCATCGCCGGCATGCTGGCGGGCGAAGTCGAGGAACATCTTCGCGAACGTCCCGCCCTGTTGCGGGCTCAGGCCACTCTTCGACACGAACTCGAGCAGCATCGCCGGCCCTCCCAGTGATCCGAGCGCCGACGAGGCACTCGAGACCATGGTGCCGAGCGCGCCGAACATGCCGGCGGCCGGCGGTGGCGGTGGCGCGGGCTGCACCGCCTTGAGCAGGTCGGCAGCGCCCGGCAGTTTGCCGAGCAGTTGCTGCATGTCAGTGGCCGACGCCGTCTTCGAGACCATGTCGAGGAGGGCGCTCGTCGCCTGCTGCGCGACAGTGTCGGAAATACCGAGTGCCGACGCGGCACGCGTGATGAACTCCTGCATCGTGTGGATGACCTCCGGGCGGCATTCTACCCTTCGGCTCGGCGCCGGTGGAACAGCGCACGTGCACGGCGCGGCGGTCGATGTAGCGGGGATCGGGCAAAGACGGAACCGGGGCCGCACGCGAAGGCATGCGACCCCGGCGAGGAGATCGAGGAGCGAGTCGTGGCTAGCGGAGGCGACGCAGCCGGCCGGCGAGGCCGAGCAGCGCGGTGCCGACCAGCAGCAGCGAGGCGGGCTCGGGCACGGTGGTCAACTGGTCCTGCACGTTGCGGCGGTTGGCGTCGACGAGGTTCATGATGCGCACGTTGCCGTAACCATCCCACGCGTTGGTCGTCACGGCGAGGTTGGCCGCGGCGATGAAGGCATTGGCGAGCGTCTGGGTCGCGCCGTCGAGCCCGGGCAGCGGCGCCTGGCTCTGGAGCGACCAGATGGCCCACTGGAGGGCGTTGGCCGACTGCGCGCTGTTGGCAGCGTAGCCCGCCAGGGTGCCGGCGCGGAAGTTCGAGTAGAGGTAGGCCGTCTGTTCGGTCAACGCCGAGGCACCCGCGCCGACCGACGTGAGGCCGATCCCGCTCACGGTGTAGACGGTGCTGTTGTCGACGACGATGTGCTCACTGAGCTGGATGCAGAAGGTGACGAAGCTGTCGAACGACCCGGCGGGGACCGCGTGCGCGATGAACTCCCCACCGCCCAGCGACCCGACGGAGTCCTGCAGCTTGAGCGTGTCGCCCACCTGGACGAACGGGCTGGCCGAGGCGGCGGCGGGGGCGAGCAGGATGGCGGCGAGCAGGGTGCGGGTCACGAACGTCTTCATCAGCGGCTCCTCATCGGGCGTCTGCGGCCCGGAGCCGGGTGGCTCGGCCGGTGACGCGTCATGGCCCTTACAATCGCAAGGGCACTGCCAACGTGGCGACGAGGGCGGATGAACGGGACAAACCCCACGGCGATAAGGCTTTAGGTGCTGTCGTTACACAATTGTCAGCGGGAAAGAATACCATTTGTCTGCGATTCATCAGACTTTATACATGCTCGACGCAGGATCTTCGCTGACAGCCCCCCGTGAACGTGCGAGCGGCACGCCGTGTAACTCCGCCGTGTAATTCCTCCCGCCCGTCACCGTCACGCCAATGCCCGGCCTGTGACTGCCGGCACGCTTTCGTCAGCGATTCCGACACCCCCGCCACCTCAGGCTCATGTTTCCTTCGTGTTTTCTCCGGGCACACGCCTTGCACCCCGGCTGTCGCGGCGCTCCCCAGGTCATCGAGGGTTCAACGTGCTCACGCACGACTTCACGGAGGGCTGGCGCATGCCACGCCACCAGGCTCGAGACCGCGCCCCCATCGCGTGGTCATGGTTCGTCGTTGGTCTGTTCGTCGCCGCGCTGGCCTCGCCAGCCGTGGCGCAGAGTGTCCTCGATCGCGATGGCGACGGCCTGCCCGACGCCTGGGAGGTGCAGTTCGGCCTCAATCCCGGCCTCGCCACCGGCGACGATGGAGCGCAGGCCGACCTCGACGGCGACGGCCGCACCAACTACCAGGAGTATCTGGCCGGCACGCACCCGCGTGGACTGGTCGCCCGGTACTTCGCCGAGGGCGCGACCGGCCCGATGTTCGACTGCCGGTTCGCGCTCTTCAATCCGACGATGAACCCGTCGCACGCGCAGCTGCGCTTCCTGCGCGCCGATGGCGTCACCATCACGCATTTCGTGACGCTCGCCCCCCAGGCGCGCGCCACCGTCAACCCCGAAGGGATCGCCGGCCTCGACAACGCGGCGTTCTCGACGGTGGTCGAAGCCGACACCTTCATCGTGGCCGACCGCCTCATGCAGTGGGACACGTCGCGCTACGGCAGCCACGCCGAAACGGGCGTGCCGTCGCCGGCCTTCACCTGGTACCTGGCCGAGGGCGCCACCCATTCCGGGTTCGACCTCTTCTACCTCTTCTCGAATCCGTCCGACGCGCAGGCACAGGTCACCGTCACGTACCTCCTGCCGACGGGCGCGCCGATCGCGCGCACGTACGACGTCGGCCCACGGAGCCGGTTCAACGTCTGGGTCAACCGCGAGGCCCCCATCCTCGCCTCGACCGACGTGTCAGCCGTCGTCACGGCCACCGTCCCGATCGTCGTCGAGCGCGCGATGTACCTCAGTGCGGGTGGCAAGCTGTTCAACGCCGGACACGACAGCGCCGGCGTCACGGCGCCGTCGCCTCGCTGGTTCCTCGCCGAAGGCGCCACCGGTGACTACTTCGACCTCTTCGTGCTGATGGCCAACCCGACCGACACGGCGGCCACGGTCGATGCCACGTACCTCCTCCCCGACGGCACCACCGTCGCCAGGACCTATACCGTCGGGCCGTACTCGCGCTTCACGGTCTGGGTCGATCAGGAAGACCCGCTGCTGGCCAACACGTCGGTGGCCACGAAGATCCAGACGCGCAACGACACCCCGATCATCGTCGAACGCGCCATGTGGTGGCCGGGCACGCCGGCGACCTGGAACGAGGCGCACAACTCGCCGGGCGCGACCGCGTCGGCCACCGCCTGGGCGCTCGCCGAGGGCGAAGACGGGGGCCTGGCCTCGGCCGAGACCTACGTGCTCGTCGCCAACACCTCTGACCGCGCGGGCGACGTGATGTTCAGCGTGTACTTCGAGCGCGGCGGGTCGCAGTCCAAGACCGTGCGGGTGGCGGCCAACAGCCGCTACACCATCAACGTGTCGGACGAGTTCCCCGACGCGCGCGGCCGGCGCTTCTCGGTGCGCGTGACGTCGGTGGGCACCGCGCCGGTCGAACTCGTGGTCGAGCGCGCGATGTACGAGGGCATGGACGGGAATCCCTGGGCCTCGGGCACCAACGCGCTGGGGGCGCGGCTGCCGCTCGACGGCATGATCGGCAACCAGCTGAGCGACCTGCCGGTCGTGACGATCGAAGCCACCGACGCCTGGAGCCGCGAGCCCGGCACTGACGGCGCGACGCTGACGTTCCGCCGCACCGGTGACCTGGCGCCGCTGACGGTGGCCTACAGCCTGGCGGGTGCGGTGACCAATGGCACCGACATCGCCACGCTGCCGGGCACGGTGTCGTTCGCGGCCGGCGTCGACACCGTGGTCGTCGCGGTCACGCCGCTCGACGACACCGTGGCCGAATCGCCCGAGACGCTCATCGTGACGCTTTACGGCGGCATGACCTACGCGGCGGGGCTCAACGCCACCGCGCAGATCATCCTGCTCGACAACGACGTGCCGCCGGTGCCGGCCTCGCTGAGCGACGCGGCACGCTTCCTGACACAGGCCACGTTCGGGCCGACGCTGCCCGAGATCGACCGCGTGCAGTCGATGGGCTACGAGGCCTGGCTCGCCGAGCAGTTCGCGGCGCCGCCCTCGTCGTTCGTGGGCTTCCTCAACGGCATCACGGGCGAGACGGTCGACGAACCGCACCTGCAGGAAGCGTGGATGACGCACGCGATGGTCGGTCCCGACCAGCTGCGGCAGCGCGTCGCCAACGCGCTGCTCGAGATCATGGTCGTGTCTGACCACAACGGCCTCGAGGGCGCGTCGTACGCACTGGCCGCCTACATGGACGTGCTGATGGCCAACGCCTTCGGCACCTACCGCCAGCTGCTCGAGCAGGTGACGCTGAATCCGGCCATGGGCAAGTACCTCGACATGCTCAAGAACCGGAAGGAAGACCCGAAGACGGGCCGCCGGCCCAACGAGAACTACGCGCGCGAGGGGCTGCAGCTGTTCTCGATTGGCGTTTTCGAGCTGAACCTCGACGGCACGCTGAAGCTCGATCAGGCCGGCGTGCCCATCCCGACCTACACCGAGGAAGAGGTCGCTGGCCTGTCCAAGGTGTTCACGGGCTGGACGTACTACCAGA
>JAEUQQ010000386.1 GCA_016789685.1 Acidobacteriota bacterium
GCGGTCGCGCGCGGGTTCAAGGAGGTCGCCATCGCCGGAGTGCACCTCGGCTCCTGGGGGCGGGATCTTGCGACGCCTCGTGCCCTCGCCGATCTGCTGCGCGCCCTCGATGGGCATGGTGCGCCTGTCCGGTACCGCATCAGTTCGCTCGAACCCATGGATTGCACCGATGACGTGATCGACCTCATCGCGTCATCGCCGAGAATCGCGCCCCACCTGCACCTGCCCATGCAGCACGCCAGCGACCGGATGCTCGCGTTGATGCGCAGGCCGTATACGCGTGCGCAGTTCGATCGCGTGGTACGGCGCGCGGCCGATACGATTCCGGGCGTGGCGATCGGGACGGACGTCATCGTCGGCTTTCCTGGCGAGCGCGAGGATGATGCCCGGGCCACTGCGTCGTACCTGTCGGGCGCGCCCCTGTCGCATGTCCACGTGTTTCCCTACTCGGATCGTCCTGGAACCGAGGCGAGCCGGATGGGGGATCGCGTGCACGGCGCCGCCGTTCGCGACCGCGCCTGGCGCCTGCGTGCCGTTTCGCGGGCCCTGCAAGACTCGTTCGCTGCGTCGCAGGTTGGCACCCGCCATACGGCCCTGACCCTCGAAGACGGTTCTGTCGCGCTGACGGGCAACTACCAGAAGCTTCGCGTCCCTCTGCGCCATTCGCGCAACACCTGGGTTCCCGTGATCGTGACCTCCCCCGGCACCGCCCGTTTCCCCGACGACCCCTGCAGTTGATGAGGGTCTGACCCCAATTCCCCTGTCGCTGCCGACGAAGTGGCGATTGGCGTCGGATTACGCACTTTCTTCGCGGCAATTGGGGTCTGACCCGAATTGGCGGGGTTTGCGGGGCAGACTGGGGGTTGCGGTAATGTGCGGTTACAGGCGCTGGGCGAGGCGCTGGGCGGGGGAGCGCTGGGCGCCCTCGACGAGCAGTTGTCCGCAGGCGGCGCGGATGTCGCGCCCGCGGCTCTTGCGCACCGAGACGATGACGCCCTTGTCGGCGAGGATGCGGGCGAAGGTGTCGATCCGGTCGTCGGCCGGCCGGGCGAACTCGATGCCGGCGGCCTCGTTCAGCGGCAGCAAGTTGACCTTGGCGCGGATGCCATCGAGCAACCGGACGAGCCGGCGCGCGTCGGCGGGCGTGTCGTTGACCTCGTCGAGGAGCACGTACTCGAACGTGATCCGGTCGCGCTTCTTCACCGGGAAGCGCTTGCACGCCTCGATCAGGTCGCGCAGCCCGTACTTCCTGTTCACCGGCACGAGCGCGTCACGCTGGTCCTCGGTGGTCGCGTGGAGCGAGATCGCGAGGTTGGGCATGTAGGCTTCGCCCGCGAGCCGCTCGAGCGCGGGCAGCACGCCGACCGTCGACAACGTGACGCGCCTCGCCGGGAGCGCCATCCCGTGCTCGTCGCCGAGGATCCGCAGGGCGCTCATCGTCGCGTCGTAGTTGTGCAGGGGCTCGCCCATGCCCATGAGGACGACATTGAACGCCTGGCCGACCAGGCCCGTTTCGCGCGCGAGGACGCGTACCTGCCCGACGATCTCGCCTGGCGTGAGGTTACGGACCATGCCCATCTTGCCCGTCAGGCAGAATGCGCACCGCATGGCGCATCCGACCTGCGTCGAGACGCAGAACGTCTGCGCGGGCGTATCGGGAATGAAGACCGACTCGATCAGCTTCCCGTCGCCGAGTTCGAGCAGGAATTTCGTCGTGCCGTCGACCGACGTGTCGCGCCGCGCGATCCGCGGCGTGGCAATCCTGTAGGCCGCATCGAGCTGCGTGCGAAGATCGCGCGAAAGGTCAGTCATCTCGGCGAACGCCGCCGCCCCGCGTCGTCCCAGCCACCCGAACACCTGGCGGGCGTGGAATACAGGAACACCGTCGTCGGCAAACGCCTGCTCGAGGGCCGGGCGCTCGAGGTCGGTGAGCTCGCGTCGCGTGTCGGTCATGGCGTCGATCGGCATGCTATCATCCTGATTCCTTCACGCGCCGCCCTGCGTTCCCCGACCGAAACCGCGGCCGCACCGAAGGCCCTTCCGCATGATCGTCAGAGAGACGCTCGCCAACGGACTCCGCCTCGCGACCGAGGCCATGCCTCACGTGCGGTCCGTCACGATCGGGGTCTGGCTCACGCGCGGGTCGCGCCACGAGGCCGACTCGCACGCAGGCATCGCGCATTTCCTCGAGCACCTGCTCTTCAAGGGCACGACGTCGCGGAGTGCCGAGGACATCGCCCAGCAGATCGACTCGATCGGCGGGCAGCTCGACGCCTTCACCTCGAAGGAGTATGCCGGCTACTACATCAAGGTGCTCGACGAGCACCTGCCGATCGCGGTGGATCTGCTCTCGGACATGCTGATGCGGCCGGCCCTGGCGCCGGATGACATCGAGCGTGAGAAGAAGGTCATCGTCGAAGAGATCAAGATGGTCGAGGACACGCCCGACGATCTCGTCCACGAGCTCTTTACCGAGCACTACTGGCACGCCCATCCGCTCGGCCGCCCGATCCTCGGGACGCGCGACACCGTGGAATCGTTCACGGCACCGCAGTTGCGCGACTACTTCGCTGGTGCCTACGTCGCGTCGAACCTCATCGTCGCGGCGGCCGGCAACCTCGAGCACGCCCGTGTGCGGGCACTGGTCGAGTCGGCGTTCGCGTCGGTCCCGGCGACCGGCATCGGGCACATCGACACCGCGCCGCGCGCGCGCCCGACGGTGCTGTCGCGCACCAAGGACCTCGAGCAGAGCCACGTCTGCCTCGGCACGACGGCCTACCCCCAGTCGCACGAGGATCGCTTCGCGGCCTTCGTGCTCAACACGATCCTCGGCGGGTCGATCAGTTCGCGCCTGTTCCAGAACATCCGCGAGAAGCGCGGCCTGGCGTACGCGGTGTTCAGCGGGCTGAGCGCCTTCCGCGACGCGGGGATGCTGACCGTCTACGCCGGGTGCGCCAACGAGAGCGTCGCCGAGGTCGTCGACCTGGTCGTCGACGAACTGCGCCTCATCGCGCGCGACCCCGTGAGCGATGCCGAGCTGCGCCGTGCCAAGGACCACCTCAAGGGCAACCTCATGCTGAGCCTCGAGAGCACGTCGAGCCGCATGACGCACCTCGCGCGGCAGGACATCTACTTCGATCGCTACGATACGCTCGACGACACGCTGGCGCTGATCGAGGCCGTCACCATCGACGACGTCAGGCGGGTGGCGCGCGAAATGTTCCTGCGCGACGCACTGGCGGCGACGGTGATCGGTGGCCGCGACATCGACATCGCTCCCGAGCGGTTGCGACTCTCGTGACCCTCGGCCCCCGGGACGTGCGCGCCGCGCTGGACACCGACTCATGATCCGACGCTACACACATCCCGACATGGGCCGCATCTGGAGCGAGCAGCGGCGCTTCGAAACCTGGCTGGCGGTGGAACTGGCCGCCGCCGACGCGATGGCGGCCGAGGGCCTCGTGCCCGTCGAGGCCGCGCGCGAATTGCGGGCCCGCGCGGGCTTCGACATCGCGCGCATCGATGAGATCGAGCAGACCACGCAGCACGACCTGATTGCGTTCACGACCGCCGTCGCCGAGCAGGTTGGTCAGGCCGCGCGGTGGCTGCATTTCGGGCTCACGTCATCTGACGTGGTCGACACCGCCCTCGCCCTGCAGATGGTCGAGGCGACGGACCTCATTCTCGACGGCCTGTCGCGCCTGGCAGGCGCGATCCGCGAGCGCGCGAACGAGCACCGCCACACCGTGATGATCGGGCGGACGCACGGCGTGCATGCGGAGCCGATGACTTTCGGCCTGAAGCTCGCGCTGTGGTACGCCGAAGTCCAGCGGAGCATCACGCGCCTTCGCCACGCCCGCGAGGGGATTCGCGTCGGGAAGATCTCGGGTGCCGTGGGCACGTTCGCCCACCTCGATCCCTCGATCGAGGCCCGCGTGTGTCACGCGCTTGGCCTGGTGCCGGCGCCCGTGTCGTCGCAGATCGTGCAGCGCGATCGGCACGCCGAATTGATGACCGCACTCGCGATTGCCGCGGCGTCGCTCGAGAAGTTCGCCCTCGAGGTCCGTGGCCTGCAGAAGACCGAGATCGGCGAGGTCGAGGAACCCTTCGGCAAGGGCCAGAAGGGTTCGTCGGCGATGCCGCACAAGCGCAATCCAGTCGGCTGCGAGCAGGTGTGCGGGCTCGCGCGCCTGGTGCGGGCCAACGCGATGGCGGCGATCGAGAACGTCGCCCTCTGGCACGAGCGCGACATCTCGCACTCGTCGGTCGAGCGCGTCATCCTGCCCGACAGTTTCTGCGCGCTGGATCACGCGCTCCGGCGGTTCACGCGCATCGTGGCCGGCCTGGTGGTCTATCCCGAGCGCATGCGTGAAAACCTCGGGCGATCGCGCGGCGTGGTGTTCTCGGGCACCCTGCTGCTCGAACTCGCCCGCCGCGGCGTGATGCGCGAGCAGGCGTACCTGTGGATGCAGCGCAGTGCCATGCGCGCCTTCCACGAACAGCTCGATTTCAGGACGCTCGTGCTCGACGACGCCGAGGTCATGGCCGTGTTGACGCGCGAGGAGGTCGAGCGGGCGTTCGACCTCGGCGACCAGATGCGCAACGTGGATGCCGTGATTGACCGCGCGCTCGCCCACGCATGAACGCGGCAGCTGCACTCGACGGGAGAAACGCAGGATGAAGGTCCGGGTCTTCGTTACCCTCAAGCCCTCGGTGTTCGATCCCCAGGGACGCGCCATCGTCGAGGCCTTGCACTCGATGGGCTACGGCGGCGTTGGCGACGTCAGGCAGGGCAAGTACTTCGAGCTCGAGATCGACGCGCCCTCTGCCGATGCCGCTTCGGCGCTGGCGGCCGAGGTCGCCGACAGGATGCTCGCCAATCCGGTGATCGAGGGCTACCGGCTCGAGGTCGAGGGCGCACGGTGATGCCGGGAACGCACCGGGAGGCACGACGATGAAGTTCGCGGTGGTGGTGTTCCCCGGCTCGAACTGCGACCACGACGCCTACCATGCCGCCAAGCACGTTCTCGGCCAGGAGGCCGAGTTCGTCTGGCACAAGGACACCGACCTGCGCGGCGCCGACGTCGTGATCCTGCCGGGCGGGTTCTCGTACGGCGACTACCTGCGCACGGGCGCCATCGCCCGGTACTCGCCCGTCATGCAGGCCGTTGCGGCGTTCTCGGCGACGGGCGGCCCCGTGCTCGGCATCTGCAACGGCTTCCAGGTGCTGCTCGAGGCGGGCCTCCTCGAGGGCGCGATGCTCCGCAACGCCCGCCTGAAGTTCAACTGCGAACACGTGCACCTGCGCGTCGAACAGACGACGACGCCGTTCACCGCGCGCTGCGCGCCGGGCAGCGTGCTGCGTATCCCCGTGGCGCACGGCGAGGGCAACTACTTCGCCGACCCGGTGACGCTGCAGCGCCTCGAAGCCAACGGGCAGGTGATTTTCCGCTACTGCACGGCCGCTGGCGAGATTGCCGACGCCGCCAACCCGAACGGCTCCCTGCACAACATCGCCGGCATCTGCAACGCGACGCGCAACGTCGTGGGGCTCATGCCGCACCCCGAGCGCGCGTGCGAAACCGCGCTCGGCAGCGCCGACGGGCTCGTGATGTTCGAGTCGGCGATTGACTACGTCACCGCCGGCGCGCGTGCGTAACCGCGCTGGCGACAGCGACAGCGAGAGCGAGGTGGCAGCATGAGTCCACAGCCCGCACCTGACAAGCTGCAGATCGTCGGCCGGGCCCTGATGACCTCGGGGCTCGTCTTCGTCGTGCTGGCGGCGTTGATCTACTTTGGCGCGCTGCCGATCGATCCCGGCATTCGTACCATCGTCGCCGCGGGCGTCGGGACGGTTGCCGTCCTCGATGGCCTGATCGGCCTCTGGTTCCTTTCGCGGTCGCGCTGACGCGACCCGCCTACGCCATGACGTTGACCATCGACGCCGCCCTGCTCGATCGACACGGCCTCACCGCCGAGGAGTACGAGCGCATCGTCACGGCCATGGGCCGGACGCCCAATCTCACCGAGCTCGGCATCTACTCGGTGATGTGGTCGGAGCACTGCAGCTACAAGAGCTCGAAGATCCACCTCAAGACGCTGCCGACCACGGGGCCGCGCGTGGTGCAGGGGCCCGGTGAGAACGCCGGTGCCGTCGACATCGGCGACGGCCTTGCGGCCGTGTTCAAGATCGAGTCGCACAACCACCCGTCGTTCATCGAGCCCTATCAGGGCGCGGCCACCGGCGTGGGCGGCATCATCCGCGACATCTTCACCATGGGCGCACGGCCCATCGCGCTGCTCAACTCGCTCCGCTTCGGCGAGCCAGACACGCCGCTGACGCGGCGCATCGTCTCGGGCGTAGTGTCGGGCATCGCGGGGTACGGCAACAGCATCGGCATTCCGACCATCGGCGGCGAGGTGATGTTCGACGACTGCTATGCCGGCAATCCGCTCGTGAACGTGTTGTGCCTCGGCGTCGCTCACGTGTCGGAGATCGTCAAGGGCCGCGCCGACGGCGTGGGCAACCCGGTCTACTACGTCGGGGCCAAGACGGGGCGCGACGGCATCCACGGCGCCACGATGGCGTCTGCGGAGTTCGACGAGTCGTCTTCAGAGAAGCGGCCCGCCGTGCAGGTCGGCGATCCCTTCATGGAGAAGCTGTTGCTCGAGGCGTGCCTCGAGGTGATGAAGAACGACGCGCTCGTCGGCATCCAGGACATGGGCGCGGCGGGCCTGACGTGTTCGACCAGCGAGATGGGCGCGCGCGCGGGGACGGGCGTCGAGATCGACACCGCCCTCGTGCCGCAGCGCGAGACCGGCATGACGCCCTACGAGATCATGCTCTCGGAATCGCAGGAGCGCATGCTGCTCGTCGTCACACTGGGGCGCGAGCACGAGATCGAGGCGATCTTCGAGAAGTGGGACCTGCACGCCGTCAGGATCGGGACCGTCATCGAGGAACCCATCCTTCGCGTGCGCCATCACGGCGAGCTCGTCGCCGAGATCCCCAACGGCTCACTGGTCGACGAGGCTCCGCTCTACGACCGGCCGACGCAACTGCCGGCGTATCTCGGAGAGGCGCAGAGTCTCGATATCGCCAGCCTCGGCGTGCCGCCGGCGCCCGTGGCGGCCCTCGATGCCCTGCTCGCGTCGCCCAACATCGCGAGCAAGCGCTGGATCTACAGGCAATACGACCACATGGTCAGGACGAACACGCTCACGCTGCCCGACGCGGGCACCCCGTGCGTGCGCGTCAAGGGCACGCCCCGTGCCGTGGCGATGTCGGTCGATGGCAACGGGCGCTACTGCTACCTCGATCCACGCGAAGGGGCGCGGGCCGCCGTCGCCGAGGCGGCGCGCAACGTCGCGTGCGCCGGCGCGCGTCCGATTGGCGCGACCAACAACCTCAACTTCGCCAATCCCCAGCGCCCCGAGATCATGTGGCAGTTCGTCGAGTCCGTCCGCGGGATCGGTGATGCGTGCCGTGCGCTGGGCATCCCCATCACGGGGGGGAACGTCAGCCTCTACAACGAGACCGAGGGGCGTGGCATCTACCCCACGCCGGTGCTCGGCGTCGTCGGCCTGATCGACGACGCGTCGCGCACCGTCGGCGGTGTGATCCGCGAGGCCGGCCTCGACGTCATCCTGCTGGGCACGCCTGCCGGCGACCTCGGCGGATCAGAGTACCTCCGGGTCATGCATGGCCTGGTGCGCGGGCGCCCGCCCCGCGTCGATCTCGATCGCGAACGTGCCCTGTGCGCGCTGCTGGCCGATGCGGCCCACGACGGTGTCGTGCACGCCGCGCAGGATGCGTCTGACGGCGGGCTTGCCATCGCGATGGCCGAGTGCACGTTCGCGACGGGCATTGGTGTCGATATCGACCTGCCCGCGCCGAACCAGGCGCACGACGCCTTCCTCACCCTCCGGGCGCTGTTCGGCGAAACCGCGGGCGTCGCCCTGGTCGTCGCGGCGCACAACGGGACCGGGGCCGTGCTCGCGCGTGCCAACGACCTCGGCGTACCGGCGCGCGTGATCGGCCGGACGGGCGGCGAGCGCCTCCGCCTTCGCGTCAACGGGCAGGTGGCGATCGACGAGCCCGTGGCACGTTGTGCCGCGACCTGGCGGGGGGCGCTCGAGGCGAGGCTTGGTGTGGCATGACGGGCCGTACGTCACGCACGACAACGAAGGCAAGCGAGTGACTTCACATGTTCGATAAGTTCCACGAAGAGTGCGGCCTGTTCGGGATCTTCGATCATCCCGAGGCGTCGAACCTTGCGTACCTGGGCCTGTATGCGCTGCAGCATCGCGGGCAGGAGAGCGCAGGCATCGCGAGCGCCGACGGGCATCGCGTCCGCATTCAGCGCGCGATGGGCTACGTTGCCGACATCTTCGACGAGACGACGCTCAGCGGGTTGACGGGCCGATCGGCCATCGGGCACGTGCGCTACTCGACGACCGGCGACAGCCACCTCCAGAACGCGCAGCCATTCCTGATCGAGTGCGCGCACGGACAGATTGCCATCTGCCACAACGGCAACCTGGTGAACGCGCACGAACTGCGCGACGAACTCGTCAAGCAGGGGTCGATTTTCCAGACGACGAGCGACACCGAGGTGCTGCTGCACCTGTATGCACGCTCGCACGCGGATGCCCCAGAAGACGCGCTGATCGAGTCGATCGGCCAGGTCAGCGGCGCTTACTCGCTGCTCGTCCTCACCAAGGACTCGCTCATCGCCGCACGTGACCCGCACGGCTTCAGGCCCCTGGCGATCGGCCGCCTCGGCGACGCGTTCATCGTCTGCAGCGAGACGTGCGCGCTCGACCTGATCGGCGCGACCTACGTCCGCGACGTCGAGCCGGGAGAGGTCGTGGTCATCACCGAGTCGGGCGTGCACTCGCACCGGCCGTTCCCGCCGGGGGCGCCCTCGCACTGCGTCTTCGAGCACGTCTACTTCTCGCGGCCCGACAGCTACGTGTTCGGGCGAAGCGTCAACGACACCCGCACCGGGTTCGGGCAGCAGCTCGCGCGCGAGGCCGGCGTCCCGGCCGATGTCGTCGTTCCCGTGCCCGACTCCGGCGTCTGCGCCGCGAGCGGCTACGCCGAGACGGCCGACATCCCGTTCCGGATGGGTCTCATCCGCAACCACTACGTCGGGCGGACGTTCATCGAGCCACAGCAGGCAATCCGGCACTTCGGCGTGCGCGTGAAGCTCAACCCGGTGCGCGACATCCTCGAGGGCAGGCGTGTCGTCATGATCGACGACTCGCTCGTGCGCGGGACGACGAGCCGCAAGATCGTGAAGATGGTGCGTGCTGCCGGCGCCCGCGAGGTCCACGTCAGGATCTCGTGCCCGCCGACGATCTCGCCGTGCTTCTATGGCGTCGACACGCCCCGCCGATCGGAGTTGATCGCGGCCACGCACACGCTCGAGGAGATCCGGCGTTACCTGAACGCCGATTCGCTGGCGTACCTGAGCCTCGAGGGCATGCTCTCGGTGCTCGGTGCGCAGAAGTCGTCGTACTGCACATCGTGCTACACCGGACAGTACCCGGTGGCATTCCCGCAGAACCGCGAGTCGTACCTGCAGCTCGCGCTCAAGCTGCAGTCGCCGGCCAGGCCAGAACCCGTCGGATCGTAGGCGCGCATGGACTACAAGGCGAGCGGCGTCGACATCGACGCCGGCAACGAAGTCGTTCGTCGCATCAAGCACCTCGCGCGCGGCACCGCCACGCCGGGCGTGCTCTCTGACCTGGGTTCGTTCGGGGGCATGTTCGCGCTCGATCCGTCGGCCCCCGACGGGCCGGTGCTCGTCGCCAGCGCCGATGGCGTCGGCACGAAGCTCAAGGTCGCGTTCCTTGCGAACCGCCACGACACGATCGGCGAAGACTTGGTCAATCACTGCGTCAACGACATCCTCGTGCAGGGCGCGCGACCGCTCTTCTTCCTCGACTATCTCGCCACCGGCCGGCTCTCGCCTGACGTGGCCGTGCAGATCGTCGAGGGGGTGGCCCGCGGCTGCCGCGCCAACGGCTGCGCGCTGCTCGGAGGCGAGACCGCCGAGATGCCAGGGTTCTACGCCGATGGCGAGTACGACCTTGCGGGATTCGTCGTCGGCAGCGTCGATCGCGCGCGCGTCGTCGATGGCCGTGGCATCGAGCCCGGCGACGTGCTCATCGGGCTGGCCTCGAGCGGGCTGCACACCAACGGCTACTCACTGGCCCGACGTATCGTCTTCGAGCACCTCGGATTGTCGGTCGAGTCGCACGTGGCCGAGCTCGGTACCACGGTCGGCGAGGTCCTGCTCGCCACGCATCGCACGTACCTGCCGGTCGTGTCGCGGTTGATCGACGCCGGCGGCGTACGGGGCCTCGCGCACATCACCGGCGGCGGGCTCACCGACAACCTGCCGCGGATCTTTCCCGAGGGCACCGGCGCGCGGATCCGGCGTGGGGCCTGGCCGGTGCTGCCGGTGTTCGCATTCCTCGGGCGGGCCGGTGACGTTCCAGAGGCCGACATGTTCCGCACGTTCAACATGGGCCTGGGGATGATCGTCGTCTGCCGCCGCGAAGACGCGGCGCGGCTCGTTGATGTGGCCCGCGCGGCTGGCGAGGCCGATGCCTGGGTCGTTGGCGAGATCGTCGCCGGCGAGCAGGTCGTCACGTACGTCTGAAGACCGACCGGGGTGCCCCACATGTCGTTACCAACGCTCGGCGTGCTCATCTCTGGCCGTGGCTCGAACCTGCAGGCGATCGTCGACGCGATCGCCGACGAACAACTCGCGGCGCGTATCGGCGTGGTCGTGTCGAACATTCCCGGCGCGTTCGGGCTCGAGCGTGCCACCGCGGCGGGCATCCCGACCGTCGTCGTCGAGCATGGGCAGTTCGAATCGCGTGACGCGTTCGACGCCACGCTGGTCGACGTGCTGAGGCGCTACGGTGTCGAGCTCGTGTGCCTGGCGGGATTCATGCGCCTGCTCGGGCCGCGGCTCGTGCAGGCATTCCCGCACGCCATCCTCAACATCCACCCATCGCTGCTGCCGTCGTTTCCT